>NZ_WMBF01000812.1:0-1525 GCF_019400875.1 Streptomyces anatolicus
TGCCGGTGCCGCGGAGGCGGCGGTGGCGGGGGCGAGAACGCCGGCGAGCGCGGCGATCAGGGTGGCGCTCATGGCCAGGCGTCTGTGTGTCGACAGGGGCACGTGACTTCCTCGTTCTCGGCTCAGCGGGAACCGGCACACGCGTGCGGTGTGCCGTGGGGGCCGGGAGGAGCGACCAGTAAGGGCTGTCCCGGATCCTCATGGAGCATGAGTGCCAACGCGTCACGCCGGTTCCTGTCACGGGCCGCCGATATCCGGCCGGGCGTCCGGGGCCGCACCGCCCGCGTACGCACTCGCGTACCGCACCCGAATTACCGCACCCGGGCATCCCGCCCGAGCGAGCACACGGGCATCCGGCCCGAGTGAGCACACGGGCATCCCGGCCCGAGCGAGCACTCGGACAGACGGCGGCCTACTCCACCGTCAGTAATCTGATATACCGTCAGATCCATGCCTACTGCCCCCCGTTTCCCTTCCCGCAAGGTCGCCGTCGTCGGGGTCGCCCTCTCGGACTGCGGCCGGGTCGACGAGGCCACGCCCTACGCCCTGCACGCCCAGGCGGCCCGCCGCGCGCTCGCCGACTGCGGACTCGCCCGGGACGTCATCGACGGCGTCGCCTCGGCGGGCCTCGGCGCGCTGGCGCCCGTGGAGGTCGCCGAGTACCTCGGCCTGAGGCCCCGCTGGGTCGACTCCACCTCGGTCGGCGGCGCCACCTGGGAGGTCATGGCGGCGCACGCGGCGGAGGCGATAGCGGCGGGGCGGGCCAACGCCGTACTCCTCGTCTACGGCTCGACCGCCCGCGCCGACATCAAGGCGGGGCGCCGCACCGCCAACCTCTCCTTCGGGGCGCGGGGCCCGCTCCAGTTCGAGGCCCCCTACGGGCACTCCCTGATCGCCAAGTACGCGATGGCCGCGCGCCGCCACATGCACGAGTACGGCACGACGCTGGAACAGCTCGCCTCAGTGGCCGTCCAGGCGCGGGCCAACGCGGCGACCAACCCGGACGCGATGTTCCGCGAGCCGATCACGGTGGACGAGGTGATCGCGGGGCCGATGATCGCGGACCCGTTCACCAAGCTGCACTGCTGCATCCGTTCCGACGGGGGCTGCGCCGTGCTGCTCGCGGCGGAGGAGTACGTGGCGGACTGCGCGTCGGAGCCGGTGTGGGTGCTCGGCGCGGGCGAGCACGTCTCGCACACGACGATGTCGGAGTGGGAGGACTTCACGGTCTCACCGGCGGCGGTGAGCGGCCGCCTCGCCTTCGCACGGGCGGGGGTGCGCCCACAGGACGTGGACGTGGCCCAGATCTACGACGCGTTCACCTATATGACGCTGGTGACGCTGGAGGACCTGGGGTTCTGCGGAAAGGGCGAGGGCGGCGCGTTCGTGGAGAAGGGCCGCCTGCTGCGCACGGGCTCCCTCCCGACGAACACGGACGGCGGCGGCCTCTCCGCACAGCACCCCGGAATGCGGGGCCTGTTCCTGCTGGTGGAGGCGGTGCGCCAGCTGCGGGGCCGGGCGGGCG
>NZ_WMBF01000813.1:0-1522 GCF_019400875.1 Streptomyces anatolicus
CCTTCCACGGGGTCCTGTGCGGGGCTCGCTCTCACCTTGCCACAGCCCCTTTCGACTACCGTCTACGTATGACAACCGCCGCGCCCGCCAAGGGAAACGCAAAGGGAAGCCCGAAGGGAAACTCGAAGGCAAACGCCAACGGAAGCGCCAACGGAATCGCCAAGGGGAACGCGACCGGCGTGGGCCCGCTGCTGCGGGGCTGGCGCGAGCGGCGCCGGGTCAGTCAGCTGGAGCTGGCCCTGCGCGCCGATTCGTCCGCGCGGCACATCAGCTTCATCGAGACGGGCCGCGCACGCCCGAGCGAGGAGCTGGTGCTGCGCCTCGCCGACCACCTCGACGTGCCGGTGCGGGAGCGCAACTCCCTGCTGCTGGCCGCCGGTTACGCCCCGCACTTCAGGGAGACGCCGCTGGAGGACCCCTCGATGGGCACGCTGCGCGAGGGCCTCGAACAGCTGCTGACCGGCTACGAGCCCTATCCGGCGCTGGTCGTCGACGCGGCGTACGACGTGATCGCGGCGAACCGTGGCATCGCGATGCTCCTCGACGGCATCCCCGAGCACCTTGCCTCGGGGCCCCTGAACGCGATGCGGCTCACCCTCCACCCGGAGGGCCTGGCCCCGAAGATCCGCAATCTGCGCGAGTGGCGGGGCCATCTGCTGCATCAGATGGAGCGGCAGATCGCGTTGCAGCGCTCGGACGCCCTGCGTGCGGTGTACGAGGAGGTGGCCGCGTATCCGGTGCACGACCCGGGGGTGGACGCCTTCGACGCCGGGACGGACGTGCCGTACTTCGCATTGCCGCTGCGGATCGAGCACGACGGGCACGTCCTGTCCTTCATCTCGTCGATCTCCACGTTCAACACCCCCATGGACGTGACCGTCGCCGAGCTGGCCATCGAGACGCTGCTCCCGGCCGACCCGGCGACGGTCAAGTTCCTCCAGACCCATATGGCCTAGGCCCGCGTTTCCCGCAGCGCCGCGTACTGGAGCGCGGCGAAGCCGCCGACGGTCAGGGCCTGCATCGGGATCCAGACGGCCCCGGCGGTGCTGGGCGAGAGCCAGACGAGGAGGGCGACGACGCTGAGCACCGCCCAGGCGGCGTTGCCCTCGATGACGGCCCGCACGCCGAGCGTCGGCGGGCTCTTGCGGGCGGCGAGGTAGCCGACGCCCGCGCCGTAGAGCGTGAGGAAGACGCCGAGCCCGAACAGCAGTCCCGAGTCGACGCCGAGGAAGCGTCCGAGGGGTCCTGAGGCGGCGACGTACGCCAGGCCGTTGCCGGCGGTCACGACGGCGTCCAGGCCCAGGAAGCGGCGGAGCATGGTGGTCGGGTCGGTGGTGCGGGCGAGGGCGGTGAGCTGGTAGGTCGTCATGGCGGGCTGCCTCCAGGCATGGGTAAGGGCTGCGGCGAAGGGCGGTGGTCCGGGGTGGCGGCCCCGGTCCGTGTTCCGTTGACACCACTGTGCCGAGCGCCCGCCGCCCGGTCGATTACGTCACAGGTAATGCCGCCCCGCGGCGCCACAGCG
>NZ_WMBF01000100.1:0-17520 GCF_019400875.1 Streptomyces anatolicus
CATCGCCAGCATGCCGCCGCCGAGCCCGGCCAGCGCCGCCCCGGTGACGAACGCCGTGAGCTTCAGGGCACGTACCGGCACCCCCGCGGCCGCCGCCCCCGCCTCGTGGTCCCGCATCGCCGCCAGCGCCCGGCCCGTACGGCCTCGGCGCAGCGCGCCGACCAGGAGCAGCGCCCCGCTGAGCAGCACCAGCTCCAGGACGTAGTACGCGCGGTCCCCGCCGAAGCCCGCGGGACGGTCGAGGGAGAGCCCCGACGTGGCGTACGGCTGGGTGAAGACGAAGCGGCTGACCCCCACGCCGACCGCGAACGTCGCGAGGGCCAGCGCGAGACCGTGGCGGCTGATCGCGGGCCAGCCGGTGAGCAGGCCGAGCGGCGCGACGAGCAGGACGGCGACGGCCAGCGCCGCCAGGTGCGGGAGTGCGGGCAGGCCGGGGAAGCGGCCCGCCGCCAGGAGCGCGGTGAAGAGGGCGCCGAGACCCGCGTACGCCGCCTGGCCGAGGGAGATCTGGCCGCCCCGGCCGGTGACGATCACGAGGGAGAGAAGAATGACCGCGAGCGCCGGGACCTGGACCGAGGTCGTCAGGTCCGTGCCCGCGAAGCCGAGCGGGAGGAGGAACAGGACTCCCGTCACGATCCAGGCGCCCGGCGGCGTCGGCACGCGGGCCGTCGCCGTGCGGGGCAGCGCGTCCCGCGAGCCGATGCCCGGCAGGGCCAGCGCCGCGACGAGCAGGGCGATCACGAAGAGGTTCGCCCCGGCGGTCTGGACGAGCTGCTCCAGCCGGCCCGAGGGGTGCAGCCGCGTCAGCTGGCTCTGGGCCACCCCCAGACCGAGCGCCACCGCGACGGCGACGGGCAGGCTGCGCATTCCGGCCGCCACGGCGACCGCTACCACCTCCATCACCAGCAAGGGCATGCCGTATGGGTCGAGTCGTACGAACGGGGCGAGGAGTACGCCGGTGAGGCCGGCGGTGAAGGAGCCGAAGGCCCAGCCCGCCGCGGCGATGCGGTCCGCGTCGACGCCGGAGAGCACGGCGAGCCCGCGGTTGTCGACGACCGCCCGCAGCGCGCCGCCGAAGCGGGTCCAGCGGGTGACCGCCCCGACGGCCGCGGCGAGGGCGACGGCCGCGCCGAGCGGCACCCAGGGGTCGGCGGACCCGAGCGCGGGCGCGTCGGCGCGGGCGCCCGGCCCCCACACGAGGGCCGCCCCGCCGACGAGGAGCACGAAGACGCCGATCGAGGCGACCAGGGTCTGCGCGGGGTCGCCGCCGAGGACGGCGAGCGGGCGGAAGACCGCGCGGTCCAGGAGCAGACCGATGCCGGGCGCCACGACGAGCAGCGTGAGGGCGGCGGCGAGCGGGAGCGGCCAGTGCCACTCTGCGGTCAGGTGGCGCAGGACGTACGCGCAGACCATGGCGATGGCGCCGTGCGCGAAGTTGAGGACGCCGGTCGCGCGGTAGGTGACGATCAGGCCGATGCCGGTGAGCGCGGCGGCGCCGCCGACCGAGAGCCCGGCCAGTGTGAGGTCGTAGCTCAGGGACGCCACCGGGTCATCGCCCCGGCGCGGGTTCGGCGGCGGTCGGCGGGTCGTCGGGCGGCTCGGGGCGGGCCCTCGGAGGCGGCGGTGCGCAGATCGGGCAGGGGGTGAGGGCGCCCCGCGCCAGGGTCGTGGTGTCGGCGGGGGCCGCCTCCGCTCTGCCCGCGACCAGGGGGCAGTCGGCGCGGTGCCACAGGGTGCCGCCGGGGACCGTCCGCAGTTCGTCGCTGGTCGCCACCGGGGCCAGGCCCCGCTCGGGGGCGGTGGCGGGCTCCACCGCGACCAGCAGGCCGTACAGCTCCTCGACGCGCGCCGCCGCCAGGGCGCTCCTGCCGTGCGTGAGCAGCACCGCGCCCGCGATGATCAGTGCCGCGCCCGGCACCGTGCAGGAGGCGAGATAGGGCAGTTGGCGTTCGGCGAACCGCTCCCCGGAGACGCCGTACCAGCCGATCACGCAGAGCACCGCGCCGCCCGCCAGCGCCGCGAGGGCGGCCCACAGGACGGGATGGGCGGCGCGCGGCCGGGCCGGGTCGGCTGTCCGAGCTGTCTGAGCCGCCCGCATCGAGGCCCCCTGGGACACGTCGTCGGTCACGTCGGTCACGCCGGTCACGTCGGTCATGTCGGTCTCGGCAGCCACGGCAGTCATGCCGACCTCGTCGGAGGGCTGTCCATGTCACCCGATCGCTAGCACTATGCCCTCTGGAAGCCGACCCTGAAAGCTCCGAGCCCCGCTGGGCCCGGACCGACACCCGGTGGTGAGCCAGATGATGCGGGCAAGAGTGCGCGGCGCGGCGCTGGCGGCCGCCGCGGTCATGCTGATCGGTCCGGCCGCCATGGCCTGCGGCGACGACAGCGGGGGCGGGGACAGCGGCACGCCGCCCGAGCCGTCCGTGGAGAAAACGTCCACCCCCTCCCAGCCCTCCGAGTCCGCCGAGTCCACCGAGGACGATGCCGACGCGCCCGCCGAACCGGCGGCCGCCGAGAAGGAGGTCCGGGAGAACTGGGAGAAGTTCTTCGACCCCGAGGTCTCCTTGAAGGACAAGGAAGCCGTCCTGGAGAACGGGCCCAAGATGCGCGCCGTCCTCGCGAGCTTCAGCGGCGACGAGCGCGGCGAGCAGGTCGCCGCCGAGGTCGGCGAGGTGGAGTTCACCGCGGCCGACGAGGCCGATGTGACGTACGCGCTGACGCTGAAGGGCGCCACCGCGCTGCCCGACGCCTCCGGGACGGCCGTCAACCAGGACGACACCTGGAAGGTGTCCGTCAAGACCCTCTGCGCGCTGGTGAAGCTGAGCGGGAATGCGTCGCCCGGTCCGGGCTGCTGAGGTTCTGCTCACCGCCGCGCTCCTGCTGGCGGGCGTGGCGAGCGCGGCCTGCGGGAGCCGGCTGCCCGAGAGCGACTTCGAGCGGCGCGGCACCGCCCCCGCCCCGGCGGGCGGGGCGCCGGTCAGGGTCGGCATCATCACCAGCGCCACGAGCCCGGTCGGCGGCGCCGCGTTCACCGGCCCGCGCGACGGCGCCGAGGCCTACTTCGACCGGCTGAACGCGCGCGGCGGCATCCAGGGCCGCCGGGTGGAGGTGCGCACCTGCGACGACGGCGGCAGCGGGGTCGGCAACAACGACTGCGTGCGCGAACTGGTCGACGAGGACAAGGTCGTCGCACTCGTGGCCACCGCCTCCCTGGACTACGCGGGCGCCTCCCGGGTCTCCCGCGCGGGCGTGCCCGACATCGGCGGACAGCCGATCGGGCCCGCGTACGACACCTATCCGCATCTGTACGGGATCTACGGCAGCCTCGCCCCCCGGAACGGGAAGCCGGGCTGGGACGGCAGGCTCTACGGCGGCACCGAGGTCTACCGCTACTTCAAGCGGGAGCAGGGGGCGCGGACCGCGGCCGTCGTCTCCTACAACCAGGCCGCCTCCGCCGCGTACGCCCGTCTGGTCACCCGGGGCCTGAAGGCGGAGGGCTACAAGGTGGTCACCGAGCAGGTCGACTTCGCGCTGCCCAACTTCCGCGCCGCCGCCGCCGACCTGAAGGAGCAGGGCGCCGACCTCGTCTTCGACGCGATGGACACGCACGGCAACGCCCAGCTGTGCGAGGCGATGGACGACGTCGGCGCGGAGGTCACCGCCAAGGTCACCAATGTGCAGAACTGGACCTCGACCGTCGGCGAGGACTACAAGGACGCGCCGCGCTGCCGCAACGCCCTGTGGGCCACCGGATCGAGCAGGAACTACGAGGACACCGCGCACCCGGCCGTACGCGAGTTCCGCGCCGCCATGAAGGCCGGGAAGGACGGCGGGGAGAAGGGGCTCTCGCAGTGGCAGCTGGAGGGCTGGGCCGCCGCCATGTGGTTCACCGACGCGGCGGCCTCGTGCCTGACCGGGGGCGGTGCGGGCGCGGGCGGGGACGTCACGCGCGCGTGCGTGGACCGGTACATGAACCGGAATGAGCCGTACTCCGCGCGCGGACTGCTGCTTCCCGTCACCTTCGAGGAGCGGGCCGAGCCGCCGGGCAGCCGCAGGACGTGTGTGTCGGTGGCTCGTTGGCGGGACGGGAGAGGCTGGGTCAGCCAGGGTGGAGACATGAACGACAACTGCTTCGACGTGCCCCAGCTCGCCTACCGGCCCTGATACGGGGTACCAGGGGGAAGTTCCCTTTCTTGGCCCCCGGTCACGTATCTGTGCCAAAAACAGGTGCCTATGGCACCCAACCTTTGGCCAGGAATATCCGTCTAACCCTGCGGTAGGCGGACGAGGGGGACTGTCCGCATGGAAACGCGGGATACGGGGACGCATGCACATCTCTTTCCTGATACACAACGCGTACGGGATCGGAGGCACGATCCGGACGACGTACAACCTGGCGAACACGCTGGCCCAGCAGCACGACGTCGAGATCGTCTCCGTCTTCCGGCACCGCGACGAGCCGGTGTTCGCGCCTGACCAGCGCGTCCGCCTGAGCCACCTCGTGGACATGCGCAAGGACAGCCCGGGCTTCGAGGGCGAGCACCCCGAGCATCTGCGGCCCGCCCGGACGTTCCCCAGCGCCGAGGGCCGCTACGCCCAGTACAGCGCCCTCACCGACCGGCGCATCGCCGCCCACCTGGCGGCGCTGGACGCGGACGTCGTCGTCGGCACCCGCCCCGGGCTCAATGTGCACATCGCACGCCAGACCGCGCGCGGCCCCCTGCGCGTCGGCCAGGAACACCTGACGCTGGACAGCCACTCCAAGGAACTCCGCCGCCAGCTGCGCAGCGTCTACCCCCGCCTCGACGTCCTGACCACGACGACCGAGGCCGACGCCCACGCCTACACCCGCAAGATGCGGCTGCCCGGCGTCCATGTGCAGGCCCTGCCGAACCCCGTGCCCGCCCCCGGCATAGAGCCCGCCGACGGCTCCCACAAGTGGGTCGTCGCCGCCGGGCGCCTCGCCCCCGTGAAGCGGTACGACCTGCTGATCAGGGCCTTCGACAAGGTGCGGCGCGAGCGCCCCGACTGGCGGCTGCGGATCTACGGCAGCGGCAAGCAGAAGGAGAAGCTGCGCGCCCTGATCGACGAACTCGGCCTCTACAACCACGTCTTCCTCATGGGCGCCGCCCACCCCATCGAGCCCGAGTGGGCCAAGGGCTCGATCGCCGCCGTCACCTCCAGCCTGGAGTCCTTCGGCATGACCATCGTCGAGGCGATGCGCTGCGGGCTGCCCGTCGTCGCCACCGACTGCCCGCACGGCCCGGGCGAGATCATCGACAACGGCGTCGACGGGCGTCTCGTCGAGGTCGGCAACCCGGACGCCATCGCGGGCGGCCTGCTCGAACTGATCAACGACGACTCGCTGCGGCACCGGATGGCGGACGCCGCGCTCCAGGACTCCGAGCGCTTCGACCCGGTCCGGATAGCCGAGCGGTACGACGCGATGTTCACCGGAATGATCACTCAGGGCAGCTCGTTCGGGGGCCGGGTCCGCGGCTCCCTGCACCGCACGCGCGGCGCGCTGCTCGGCGGCGCGTACGCGGTGCGGGACCTCCGGCGCGTACAGACGAAGGGATCGACCGCATGACGTCCTCGGCCACCTCGCAGGCCGCCTCGCACGCCGGGGACGACCGGACGGCCGCCGCGCCGCGCGCCGACTGTGTCGCCGACTCCGCGGGAGGCCTCACCTTCGACGTGACGGACCCCGGCGGGGCCGGGGCGAGGGACACGGTCCATCTGCTGCTGCGCCGCCGGGAAGCCGACTCCGCCGAGGACTACGTCCGGCTGCCGCTCTCCCCGTCGGCCGACGGGCGGCTGCGGGCCGCGCTGCCCAGCAGCGTCGAACTCGCCGAGGGCCGCTGGAACGCGTACGCCCAGGTCGCGGGCGGTGAGCCGCGCCGCCTGATGCCGGGCGTGAACGACCTGCGCTCGCTGGTGGACCGCGCGCCGAGCGGCAGCCGCGGCCATGTCGCGGTACGCATCCCGTACGCGACCAAGCAGGGCAACCTCTCGGTGCGCAGCTGGCTGCGGGCGCCGCACGCCGAGGCGGGCGAACTGGAGCTGGCGGGTACGGCGCTGACCGTGCACGGCCGGCTCTACGGCACCGCGCTGACCGACGCCGCGTACGCCGAGGCCGTCCGGCGCGCCGAACCCGGCCTCGTACACCGGGCCGAGGTCACCGCGGAGGGGCCGGAGTTCACCTTCGGCCTCGACCAGGGCCCGCTCGCCGACAGCGGTCCCGGACCCTGGGACCTGTGGCTGCGCCCGGCGGGCGAGAGCGGGCCGCGCGTACGCGTCGCCCGCCTCCTCGACGACATCCCGGACAAGAAGACGATCTTCACTTACCCGGTGGTGCGCCGCGAGAGTCCGCACGGGGCGGTCGAGGTCGGCCCGTACTACACGAACGACAACGACCTGGCCGTCCGCGTCCGGGAGACCTAGACGGAGGCGCCCCGTCAGGGGCGCGGGGAACTGCGCGACCGGCCCGAGGCGGTCCGCAGCCGCCGAAGGACCAGCGGAGGCAGACGCGTCCGCGCCGGGGCGGACCGGGAATGCGTCCGCGCCAGGGCGGACCCGAAGGCGGGAGCTGAGGACCGTGGCTGTCCTGAACCCGGGGCACAATCGCGTGCATGTTGGAGACCTCGGCACGACTGCTCCGCCTGCTCTCCCTGCTGCAGGCCCACCGCGACTGGTCCGGCGCGGACCTCGCCGACCGGCTCGGCGTCACCCCGCGCACGGTCCGCCGTGACGTGGACCGGCTGCGCGAACTCGGCTACCCCGTCAACGCGAGCCCCGGCACCGGCGGCGGCTACCAGCTCGGCGCGGGGGCCGAGCTGCCGCCGCTGCTCCTGGACGACGACGAGGCGGTCGCGGTCGCCGTCGGCCTGCGCACCGCCGCCGGACAGGGCATCGAGGGCATCGGCGAGACCTCGGTGCGCGCCCTCACCAAGCTGGAACAGGTGCTGCCGAGCAGGCTGCGCCACCGCGTCGGCGCCCTCAACGCCTTCACCGTGCCGATGCTGCGCGCCCCCCAGCCGCAGGGCGTGGACCCCGCGGTCCTGACCGAACTCGCGGGCGTGTGCCGGGACGCCGAGCGGCTGCGGTTTGAATACCGCGACCACAAGGGCGGTACGAGCCGCCGCGTCGTCGAGCCGCACCGGCTCGTGTGCACCGAGCGCCGCTGGTACCTCGTCGCGTGGGATCTGGAGCGCGAGGACTGGCGTACGTTCCGCGTGGACCGCGTCACGCCGAAACCGCCGCACGGGCCGCGCTTCGCACCGCGCACCCCGCCGGCCGGCGACCTGGCCTCGTATGTGTCGCGGGGCGTCTCCACGCGCGCGTACGCCGCGCAGGCCGTGGTCCGCCTCCTCGTGCCGCTGGAGGAGGCCGCCCAGCGGATCACCCCGAGCGCCGGCACCTTGGAGGCGGAGACCGAGCGCAGCTGTCTGCTGCGCACGGGGGCTCCGAGCCTGGACGTGATGGTGTTCCACGTGATGTTCATGGGCTTCGAGTTCGAGGTCGTGGAGCCCACCGCGCTCGCCGACCGGATCAGGGAGTCCCGGGACCTCCTGAGCCGGGCCCTGGACCGGGGTGCTGGGTCTGCGGATCCTCGGGGGGCCGGTCCGTCCGCCACTCCGTGAACGCCGCGTACTCGGGGTGGTGCAGGTCGAAGGCGGGGGACTCGGAGCGGATCCGGGGCAGCGTGCGGAAGTTGTGGCGCGGCGGCGGGCAGGACGTCGCCCACTCCAGGGAGCGGCCGAACCCCCAGGGGTCGTCGGTCTCGACTTTCTCGCCGTACTTGGCGGTCCTCCAGACGTTGTAGAGGAACGGCAGGGTGGAGAGGCCGAGCAGGAACGCCCCGATGGTCGAGACGGTGTTGAGGACCGTGAAGCCGTCCGCCGCCAGATAGTCGGCGTAGCGGCGCGGCATGCCCTCGGCGCCCAGCCAGTGCTGGACGAGGAAGGTGGTGTGGAAGCCCACGAAGAGCGTCCAGAACTGGATCTTGCCCAGGCGTTCGTCGAGCATCTTGCCCGTCAGCTTCGGCCACCAGAAGAAGAAGCCGCCGAACGTCGCGAAGACGACCGTGCCGAACACGACGTAGTGGAAGTGCGCGACGACGAAGTACGAGTCGGTGACGTGGAAGTCGAGCGGCGGCGAGGCGAGGATGACGCCCGTGAGGCCGCCGAAGAGGAAGCTCACCAGGAACCCGACCGCCCACAGCATCGGCGTCTCGAAGGAGAGTGAGCCCCTGAGCATCGTGCCCGTCCAGTTGAAGAACTTCACGCCCGTCGGGACCGCGATGAGGAACGACACGAACGAGAAGAAGGGCAGCAGCACCGCGCCCGTCGCGAACATGTGGTGCGCCCACACGACCACCGAGAGCCCCGTGATGGCCATCGTCGCGCCGACCAGCGGCAGATAGCCGAACATCGGTTTGCGGCTGAAGACCGGGATGATCTCCGTGATGATGCCGAAGAACGGCAGCGCGATGATGTACACCTCGGGGTGCCCGAAGAACCAGAAGAGGTGCTGCCACAGCAGCGCGCCCCCGTTCTCCGAGGCGAAGACGAGCGAGTGGAAGCGCCGGTCCGCCTCCAGGACGAGCAGCGCGGCGGCGAGCACGGGGAAGGCGATCAGCACCAGGATCGAGGTGAACAGCACGTTCCAGGTGAAGATCGGCATCCGGAACATCGTCATTCCGGGGGCGCGCATCCCGATGATCGTCGTCAGGAAGTTCACCGCGCCGAGGATCGTGCCGAAGCCGGAGAGCGCCAGCCCCATGATCCACAGGTCGGCGCCGATGCCCGGCGACCGCTCCATGCTGTTGAGCGGGGCGTACGCGAACCAGCCGAAGGCCGCGGGCCCGCTCGGCACGAGCAGCGAGCCGAGCACCATCAGGCCGCCGAAGAGGAAGAGCCAGTACGAGAGCATGTTCAGCCGGGGGAAGGCGACGTCCGGCGAGCCGATCTGCAGCGGCATGATCTCGTTGGCGAACCCCGCGAACGTCGGGGTCGCGAAGAGCAGCAGCATGATCGTGCCGTGCATGGTGAAGGCCTGGTTGAACTCCTCGTTGGTCATCAGCTGGAGTCCCGGGCGGGCCAGTTCGGCCCGCATCATCAGGGCCATCAGACCGGCGGCGAGGAAGAAGACGAACGACGTGATGAGGTAGAGGTGGCCGATCTTCTTGTGGTCGGTGGTGGTCAGCCACTCCACCACCACCCGGCCTCGCCGCCGCTCCGGCCCCGGCCGCTCGACCGCCCGTACCGTCTCGGTCCCCATCTCCCGCCCCTTCGCCGTCGCGTCCCGGGCCCGCCCGCGCCCGCTCGAAGCCGCTCGAAGCTCACGCCATGATGCGCGCGCCGGTGCCGACTCCGACAGGGGGCGTACGCCGCTTCCGGGCGGGCGGCGCACGGGGCGCCGACCCGGAACCATGAATTCCCTATGCGCCGTCACCTCCGGTGGCGGGGGCCGGGATTCCGAAATGCGGAGGGTTCGTAAAGGGCCTTCTGTGCTATTCGGGGAGGGTAATTCAGGCGGTTGCGGCCACCGCTTGCGCGCGTTGGGGAGCCGCCTGTGAATTACACCGTTCCCCGTACGGAACCGCCCATACGTGTGACGGAGTTCGGCCGAAACGCGCGTCGTGATCCTGTGACAGAAGCGTGACCGGAGAGGGACCCGTGACGCTTGGTGTGCGGTCCCGGCCTTCCGTGGCGGACCCGCGCCGCCTAACGTGGCGGCCATGGCACCTATCCCGACCCCACCCGCAGAGCCCCAGGACAGCCCGGACCGTTACGTGGGCCTGGCGGCCGACGACGCCGAGCGGCAGGCGCGCGAGCGCGGCTGGTCCACCGTCAGGTCGCTGCCCCCGGGGACGATGATCACCATGGAGTACCTCGCGGGGCGGCTCAACTTCGAGGTCAAGGAGGGCGTCGTGACGCGCTCCTGGAAGGGCTGAGCGCCCGCTCGCGGCAACGGCGCACGGCGAAGGCCCCGGCTCCTCGACGGAACCGGGGCCTTTCGCGGTGCGGGGGACGGGCTGTGCGTACCGGCGCCCCCGCCGCCGGGGTCAGCCGCCCGCCACCGGGCGGGCGGAGGTGGTGCCGCGCGAGACGCGGTCGGGGTGCGGCGGGCGGCGGCTGCCCGCCGGGGTGACCGGTGTGCGCTCGGAGCGGGCCGTGTGCGGGCCCGGCGCGAGGTAGGCAGGGGGGCGTCCGGCGCGGGCGGCGCCGACCGTCTCGCGGGCCGGTGCGCTCTCCTCGGCGGCGGGGCGCTGGGGCACCATCGCGGGGACGCCGACCGGCGCCGTGACGGGCCCGGGCAGGGCCGCGGTACCCGCGCGGCGGGCGCGCCAGGAGTCGCGCAGGCCAAGGACGGCCGCCTCGATCCGGGAGATCAGCGGCTCGAACCAGGGCAGCGCCAGCAGGATGAGCAGCCCCGCGGCCCAGCCGAGGAAGACGTCGCTCAGCCAGTGCGTACCGAGGTAGACGGTGGTGAGGCCGACGCTCAGGGAGACCACTGCCGACAGGGCCGACAGATAGCGGCGGGTGCGCGGGGTGGAGGCCATATAGGCCAGGATTCCCCAGGTCACGACGGCGTTGGCGGTGTGGCCGGAGGGGAATATATCGCCGCCCAGCCACATCTCGTTCGAGCCGATCGCGGTGGCGTAGTGCGGACCGAGACGGCCCATGCCGATCTTGGCGGCGCCGACCGTCGCGTTGAGCAGGAGCAGCGCAGCGCCGAACATCAGCAGCGGGCGCAGCGTGTGCTGCCGCCAGGAGCGCCAGCCGAGCCAGGCCGCGACCATGACGGCGGTCGGGCCGCGCTGGCCGAGGACGACCCAGTAGTCGAGGAAGGCGTGGATCTCCGGCCACTGCTGGTAGGGCCGGAAGAACATGACCTGCCAGTCGAACCGCACCAGCCACGAGGTGGTCAGCACGGCGACGACGATGGCGAGGTAGAACGCCAGGGTCGAGCCGCAGAGCACGACCCGGTGCCGGCTCATCCTCGGGACATCGAGGTGGGCCGGTCGTTCCGGCTCACGGTCCAGCCGGGCGAAGACCCGGTCAAGACGGGTGAGGTTTCGTTCGGTACGCACCCAATCGACGTTACAGCGAGTGAGTCTGGCACTAGGCCGAATCAGTGGCTTTGTGATGACGATGTGATGTGGGATTGATCTCAGGGCGGGGTTTATTCCTGGGATTTCCTATTCGGTCACAGCCGCCTTACTCAATTCGTTGATCGTTTCCGATGTCATTTTATGGCGCTTATGAATTCGTTCACCGGGACCTGGTGCGGAATTCTCCGTACGGTCACCGCGGCGGCCAGGAATGATCATGACGGGATCACGGCGGGCCCGAGCCGTGCAGCCAGAACGCCCCGTAGACCGCGCCCACCACGGCCACACCCCCGAGGACCAGCGCCGACCTGGACGTACGCAGCCGGGCGAGCGCCACCGCGAGGGGCAGGAGGAGCGGGAAGGCGGGCATCAGGAGGCGCGGCTTCGAGCCGAAGTAGCCCGCCGCGCACAGCGCCAGCGCGACGACGATCCCGGAGTAGACGAGCAGCGGCAGCGGCTGCCCCTGCCGTACGCCCACGACGTACAGCCGGACCACGAGCGCCACCCCGACGATGAGACCGATGCCCGCGAGGGCACCGGGGACGGAGGTGAACTTCTCCCCGATGAAACGCGCGAAGGCGTAACCGAAGTCGAAGCCGTTGCCCCAACCCGCCTGGACGTCGAGATAGCCGAAGAGACCGCCGCCCGTGCGGTGCCCCACCCACAGCACATAAGCCGCCGCGCCGAGCGGGGCCAGGACTACCCCGAGGACCATGTGCCGGTCGGCCTGACGCTTCCGACGCTCCCGGTACACCTGGACCGCCGCCGCCACCCAGATCGCGGCGACCACCGCCGCGCCCACCGGCCGGGTCAGCCCCGCACCCGAGGCGAGCACGCCCGCCAGGACCCACCGCCCCCTGAGCACCGCGTACAGCGACCAGGCGGCCAGCGCCGTGAACAGGGACTCGCTGTACGCCATCGACTGCACGACGCCGACCGGCAGCACCGCCCAGAGCGCCACCGCGCAGACCCCCGCCCGGCGCCCGTACACATGGTCGGCGACCGCGAAGATCCCCGCGGCGGCGAAGAGCGACGCGACCCAGCTCACCACCAGGCCCGCGTCGGCGTACGACAAGGGGCTGACCGCCGAGACGAGCCGCTCCAGCCAGGGCAGGAGCGGGAAGAACGCGAGGTTGGAGTGGACGCTGCCGTCCGGCAGCGTCACCTGCCAGCCGTAGCCGTGCTCGGCGACGCGGGTGTACCAGAGCGAGTCCCAGCGGGCGGCCAGCAGCGTGTGCGGGCTCTTGCCGGCCGCCGCGCCCCACACCGCGAGCACCGCGAGGCCCAGCGCGCGCACCCCCGCGTACACGAGGAGGGCGGGCGCGGCACGGCGCAGCGCGTGGCCCGCCGGGGCGGGTGAGAGGCGTGGGGCAAGAGTGGTCACGGGCTCGATTATCGGCCGCGGCCGGAACCGGACGCCCGCCCGGGGCGTGCTCCGGGTACGGGAGCGTGGCGTACACCACATGGCATCCGTACAACCATGAGAGGTCCGCCACGCGCCCCAGGAGCGAACTCGCGTACTCTGACGGCTCACTCGCCTTTGTCTGCGCCGCCGGACGCCACTGTCTGCGCCGCCGGAGCGGGAGCCCCCGTCCCGCAGGCCGCCGATGCGAGGGATCACTGGGAGGTACGCACATGTCCGGGACGACCACGGCCGCAGCACCGCAGGGCCGTCGGGGATCCGGGGCCGGTGCCGGGGCCAACCGCTGGCTCGTGCTCGTCGTGCTCTGCGTCAGCCTGCTGCTGGTCGCCGTCGACGCCACCGTTCTGCACGTCGCCGTGCCCGCGGTCACCGAGGACCTGAAGCCCGGCGCGATCGAACTGCTGTGGATCGTCGACATCTATCCACTGGTCTGCGCCTCGCTCCTCATCCTGTTCGGCACGCTCGGCGACCGAGTCGGGCGCAGACGCGTCCTCCTGCTCGGATACGCGCTCTTCGGCGTCGCCTCCGCCGTCGCGGCCCTCGCCGACAACGCGCAGGTCCTCATCGCCGCCCGGGCGCTGCTCGGCGTCGGCGGCGCGATGATCATGCCCGCGACCCTGTCGATCCTGCGCCAGGTCTTCCCCGACCGGCGTGAGCGGGCCGTCGCCATCGGCGTCTGGAGCGCGGTGGCGGCGGTCGGCGCGGCCGTCGGGCCGCTGCTCGGCGGCTTCCTCCTCGAACACTTCTGGTGGGGCTCGGTCTTCCTCATCAACATCCCGCTGATGCTGGTCAGCCTGCCGATCGGACGCTGGCTGCTGCCCGAGTCCACCGGTGGCCAGAACGGGCCGTGGGACGTGGTCGGCGCGCTGATGGCCGCGGGCGGGCTCTTCGGGCTCGTGCTCGGCGTGAAGCGGCTCGGCGGCGGGGAGTCGCCGCTCGACGCCACCACCCTTGCCGCCCTCGCCGTGGGCGCCGGTCTGCTCGTCGGCTTCGTCCGCAGACAGCGGCGGCGCAAGCACCCGCTCGTCGATCTGTCGATGTTCGCGCGGCCCGCGTTCAGCACGTCGGTGGGCTGCATCGTGCTCGCCATGCTCGCGCTCGTGGGGCTCGAACTGATCGCCGCGCAGTACTTGCAGCTGGTGCTCGGCCTCTCCCCGCTGGAGACCGGGCTGCGGCTGCTTCCGCTCACCATCGCCGCGATGGCCGCGGGGCTCGCCGGATCGAAGATGCTGCACCGCTTCGGGCCGCGCAGGATGGTCTGCGCCGGGTTCTGCCTCACCGCGTTCGCCGTGGTGGTGCTCACCGGCATGGGCGGCCACGCCAACGACGGGCTGCTCCTCACCGGTTTCGTCCTGCTCGGTTTCGGCCTGGAGACCACGCTCTTCGGCGCGTACGAGTCGATGCTGAGCGAGGCGCCCCAGTCCGAGGCGGGCGGGGCCGCGGCGATCGGCGAGACCTCCTACCAGCTGGGCGCGGGCATCGGCATCGCGCTGCTCGGCACGGTCATGAACGCGGCGTACGCGCCGGGGCTCTCCTCGGTGCGGGGGGTGCCCGCGGCCGACAGCGCGGCCGCCAGTCACTCGCTGGGGGAGGCGTACGAGGTCGCCGCGCGGCTCGGCGGTGAGGCGGGGGCCGCCCTGCGGGCCGCGGCGCGGGACTCCTTCGTCCACGGGCTGCATGTGACCCTGCTGGTCAGCGCGGGGCTGCTGCTGCTCGGGGCGCTCGCGGCGCTGCGGCTGCCGCGGGGCATGGAGTGTGGCGCGCCCGCGGCGCGGGCCGAGCAGAGTATTCCGGCGCCCCGCGACCCCGCGGGGGTCGGGGTCGACTCCCGCCGCTGAGGTCTTGATGGCCTCCGGCCGGGGATTCAGCGCGCCTCAGGGCCCTGGACGTGCGGGACACTGCGTCGTAACGTCAGCGCGAGTCGTAGCTAACTACCAGCGCTAGTTTTGTGCCGCCGGAGGCCCGCATGTCCGCAAGCGCCCGCACCCCTCTGCCGCCTTTCGACCCCGCCGACCCCCTGGGTATCGACGACCTCCTCGCCCCGGAGGACCTGGCGATCCGCGACACCGTGCGCGGCTGGGCCGCCGACCGGGTGCTGCCGCACATCGCGGACTGGTACGAGAAGGGCGAGCTGCCGGGCATCCACGAGCTGGCCCGCGAGCTGGGCTCCCTCGGGGCGCTCGGCATGTCCCTGGAGGGCTATGGCTGCGCGGGCGCGAGCGCCGTTCAGTACGGGCTCGCCTGTCTGGAGCTAGAGGCCGCCGACTCCGGCATCCGCTCGCTCGTCTCGGTGCAGGGCTCCCTCGCGATGTACGCCATCCACCGCTTCGGCTCCGAGGAGCAGAGGCAGCGGTGGCTGCCCGGGATGGCGGCGGGCGAGATCATCGGCTGCTTCGGTCTGACCGAGCCCGACCACGGCTCCGACCCGGCGGCCATGCGGACGTACGCGAAGAGGGACGGCGCCGACTGGCTGCTCAGCGGGCGCAAGATGTGGATCACGAACGGTTCGGTGGCCGGGGTCGCCGTCGTCTGGGCACAGACCGGGGAGGGGATCAGGGGGTTCGTCGTGCCGACCGACAGTCCCGGCTTCTCGGCGCCCGAGATCAAGCACAAGTGGTCGCTGCGGGCGAGCGTCACCAGTGAGCTGGTGATGGACGAGGTGCGGCTGCCCGCCGACGCGGTCCTGCCGGAGGTCGTCGGCCTCAAGGGCCCGCTCAGCTGCCTGTCCCACGCGCGCTACGGCATCGTCTGGGGTGCGATGGGCGCCGCCCGCGCCTCGTTCGAGGCGGCGGTGGAGTACGCGAAGACCCGCGAGCAGTTCGGCCGGCCCATCGGCGGCTTCCAGCTCACCCAGGCCAAGCTCGCCGACATGGCGGTCGAGCTGCACAAGGGCATCCTGCTCGCCCACCATCTCGGGCGGCGCCTGGACACGGGCAGGCTCCGTCCCGAGCAGGTCAGTTTCGGCAAGCTCAACAACGTACGAGAGGCGATCGAGATCTGCCGCACGTCCAGGACGATCCTGGGCGCCAACGGGATCTCGCTCGAATACCCCGTCATGCGGCACGCGACGAACCTCGAATCGGTGCTCACCTATGAGGGCACCGTCGAGATGCATCAGCTGGTGCTGGGCAAGGCGCTCACCGGTCTCGACGCCTTCCGGTGACCGTGACCCCGTTCGTGGTGGGGACGGCGACCCGGGTGGGCCCCGGTGAGCGTCCTTGCCCTAGCTCTGGTTGAAGAAGCCGTCCGAGGGACGGCCCGCGGCCTCCCCGCTGACGATGTGCGTGTCGGCGGGGGTCAGCAGGAAGACCCGCGTCGCCACGCGCTCGATCGAACCGCGCAGACCGAAGGTGAGACCGGCCGCGAAGTCGACCACGCGCTTGGCGTCGGTGGGCTCCATGGCCGTGAGGTTCATGATGACCGGCACGCCGTCCCGGAACAGCTCGCCGATGTGGCGCGCGTCCCGGAAGCTGTCCGGGGTCACGGTTCCGATCCGGCGCTCGTGGTCCTCGGCCGCCTCCGGAGCCACCCGCGCGCGCGGGTCGGTGACCCAGGCCTCCGGCCGGGCGGGTCCCTCGTCCCGGTCGTCCTCGTAGCCGTCGTCGTAGTAACGCTCGTCGTTGTTGTCGTCGACGAGGCCAAGCCAAGCGCTTGCCTTGCGCACCGATCCCATGGACGCCTCCTCTCACAGCGGTTTCCCTGCATCCGCATCCCTATGCTCGTCCATGATGCGGATGGTGCGCCAAGTGGATAGTCGCCGCGCGGGGTTTTCGTGACGGTACTGGTGCAGAGTCAACACGCCGACGCACGCCCTACTTCAAGGGTCGTACTGTGTACGGTTGCTGACGGAGAGTGAAATGTGATGATTCGCGGCGTACGGGTGACGGCGGGTACGTACGGGTGAACGAGTCTGGCTACGATGCCGGGGTTGAGCAGTTTCCGGCCACTCGGGGGAGCCGTCGTCTTGTTCGGAATCGTCAGACCCTGCGCCCATCGCCTCGGCGAGGGGCTCAAGACGCAGTGGATGGCGCACCTGTGCGGGCTCTGCCTCGCACTGCGCGGCGACCACGGGCAGTTCGCCCGCGTCGTCACCAACTACGACGGGCTCATCATCTCGGTTCTGACGGAGGCTCAGGCCGAACGGTCGACCGGGTGGCGGCGCACCGCGGGGCCCTGCCCCCTGCGCGGGATGCGGACGGCCTCCGTCGCGCGGGGCGAGGGCGCGCGGCTCGCCGCCGCCGTCTCGCTGGTGCTCGCCTCGGCGAAGGTCCGCGACCACGTCGTCGACGGGGACGGCCTGCTGGCGCGCCGCCCGGTGGCTCTCGCCGCGCGGCGCGTGGCCCGGAGCTGGGACAGGGCGGGCGCGCGGACCGGCTCCGATGTGGGGTTCGACACGGCGGTCCTGCTCGACGCCGTCGAACGGCAGGCGGGCGTCGAGGCCTTGGCGGGCCCCGACACCTCGCTGCTCACCGTCACCGAGCCGACCGAGACGGCGACCGCGGCGGCCTTCGCGCACACCGCGGTGCTCGCGGGGCGGCCCGGCAACGTGGAGCCGCTCGCCGAGGCCGGCCGGCTCTTCGGCCGCCTCGCGCATCTGCTCGATGCCGTGGAGGACAGGGAAGCTGACGCCGCGTCGGGTGCGTGGAACCCGCTCACCGCGACCGGCACCTCCCTCGCGGAGGCGCGCCGCCTCGCCGACGACGCGCTGCACGGCATACGTCTGGCACTGCGGGATGCCGCGTTCACCGACGGCAAGCTCGCGCATGTACTGCTCGCGCATGAGCTGCGCCGGTCGGTCGATCGCGCGTTCGGGAACGGGGCGTGCGGGCACGCCCACGAGGTGACGGCTCATCAGGCGGGGGCCTTCGGGGCTCCGCATCAGCATCAGCATCCGCAGCAGGGTGGCCCTTACGGGAGCCAGGGGGGCGGGCCTTATGGCTCGCAGAATCCTTATGGGGGTGGTAATCCGTATGGG
>NZ_WMBF01000814.1:0-1509 GCF_019400875.1 Streptomyces anatolicus
GGGGTAGGCGGCCTGAGGGTGTCCGGGATGCCCTGGGTACCCGTAACCGGCGTACGGCATGGGGAACATGACGGGGACCGGGACCGGGGCCGTCGCGCGGGCCGCGTAGGCCAGGGCGGGGCGGGCCGGTTCGCGGCGCTCCCAGAGCCTTTCGAGCAGTTCCCGCTCGCGTACGACGAAGTCCGCGCCCGCCCGGCCGCTGCGCCCCCGGTGGCGCAGGAAGGCCAGCGCCGTCGCGTACCTCTCGTACTCCACGACCGTGCGCGCCGCGGCCTTCCCCCAGGTGTACGAGGCGTAGTCGCGGGCCAGCGCGCGGGCGCGCATCGAGCCGAGCGCGAAGGGCTCGGGCGGGGTGAGCCAGCCCGCCGCCGTGTACGCGGGCAGCTCGGCGCGGATCGTGCGCAGCTCGCGCTGCCGGGTCCAGATCGCCAGCCAGGTCAGCAGCCCGAAGGAGGGCAGCATGATCAGCGCGTACACGGTGAAGAACCCGTACTGCCCGAAGACCGCCGAGCCGTTCCACAGCGCGTGCATGCCCATCGCGAGCAGCAGCCCGGTGAGCGGGAGCAGCACGCGGCGCAGGTGATGGCGCTCGGCGGCGAACGCGGCGAGGCCGAAGCCGATGCCGGTCAGGACCGTGAAGAGCGGGTGCGCGAACGGTGACATGACCACGCGTACGAAGAAGGTCGCGGCCGTCACGGAGGCGAGGCCGCTGTCGCGGCTGAGCTGGTCGGTGACGAAGGCGTTGCCCAGGTAGAGGATGTTCTCGGTGAACGCGAAGCCCGTCGCGGTCACCCCGGCGATCACCACGCCGTCGACGAGGCCGGTGAAGTCCCGTCTGCGGAAGAGGAAGACGAGCAGTATGGCCGCCGCCTTGGCCGATTCCTCGACGATCGGGGCGATGACCGTGGCGCCGAGGGTGTCGGCGCTCGACGGGTCGGCGGTGGCGGTGGCTATCCAGCGGATCGCGAAACTGTTCGCGACGATCGCGATGAGCGCGGCCGCGCAGGCGCCCCACGCGAAGGAGAAGAGGAGGTTCCGCCAGGGGCCGGGCGCCACCCGGTCCAGCCAGCGGAACGCGGCGACGAGCAACGGCACCGGAACGGTCGCGAGGCCGAGCCCGACGAGGAAGCCCTCCGTGCCGGTCTGCTCCCTGACCAGGGCGAGGATCACCAGGCCGGAGAGGGCGAGCAGCGTGACGAGCCCGGCCGCGCGTATCGCGCGGCGCTGCCACCAGCGGGCGCGGCGCAGCTCCCCCGGGGCGGGGGCCTCGGGGGGTATCGGATACGGAGGACTGGTGGCCACGTCGTTGACCCTAACGAGGGATACGGGTGGCCGCGACGGGGTGTCAGTTCCCGGGACTGATTCCGGCGGGATTCTCGGAGTTCTCGGGGTCTTCGGGCTGCTCGGGGTCTTCGGGCTTCTCGGGGTTTTCGGGGTGCTGCGAGGTGGCCACGCGGCGGAAGAGCAGGTCGTGGACGACGTGGCCCTTGTCGAGGCCCTGGCCCTCGA
>NZ_WMBF01000815.1:0-1485 GCF_019400875.1 Streptomyces anatolicus
GCCCCCGCCCCACTGGGGCCGGGGCCCCGGGAACCAGGGCCTGTAAGCCTGTCCGGCGCTACGGCCTGTCCGGCCCTACGGCCGGGGCGACGTCCCCGTCCCCCGCTCCGCGTCCAGCGCGTACACACACCGGTCCTTGCTGCACGCGTACACCACGCCATCCCGCACCACGGGAGCCCCGGTGATCTCGCCGCCGGTGGCCAGCTTCCAGCGGAGCCTGCCGTCGTCCGCCTTCAGCGTGTACAGCAGGTGGTCGGTGGAGCCGAAGTGGATGCGGCGGTCGGCGACGACGGGCGCGCCCACGACCTCGCCGCCCGCCTGGAAGCGCCACTTGGGGGTGCCGGTCACGGCGTCGAGGGTGTAGAGGCCCTTGCCGCTGCCCACGTGGACGTGGCCGTCGGCGACGAGGACCGGCTCGATGGAGGAGCGGGACTCCGTGGCGATGCGCCAGCGGTCGCGGCCGTCCGTGGCGTCGAGCGCGTACACCGTGCCGAGGTAGTCGGCCAGGTACACACCGCCGCCCGTCACCGCGGGCCCCGGCGCGAACGCGGGCGGGCAGAGGAAGGCGGCGGGCGCCTCGAAGTGCCAGCGGACGTGCCCGGCGGCGACGTCGATGGCGAGGACGCGGCTGCCGGCCGAGACGTACACATAGCCGTCCTGCGCCTGGGTGAGCCGGACCGGCACGCCCCCGCAGGAGGCCGCGTCGCCCACCGGGTAGGACCAGCGCTCCTCGCCCGTGCGGGCCTCGAGGGCCCGCAGTCTCGCGTCCTTCCAGACGTACACCGTGCCGTCGAAGACGACCGGGCCGGCCTCCGGGGTCTCGAAGTCGGTCTGCGCGCCGGTGATCTCCCAGAGCTTCTCGCCGTTGGCGGCCTCCCAGGCCTGGACGCCGCCGCCGCGCGTGCCGGTGACGACCGTGCCACGGGCGGCCTGGAGGGAGTAGACCCAGGCGTCGGTCGGCAGCCGCCACAGGTCGGAGCCGTCGGCGCCGTCGAGGGCGTAGAGCGTGGGGCCGTCGGAGGCGTGGACGCGCCCGTCGGCCACCGCCATGGACCAGGCGACGTCCCGCGTCTTGAAGCTGCGGCGGCCCGTGCCGACGTCCAGGGCGTGGACCTCGAAGGAGGTGACGTAGACGAGGTTCCCGGCCACGGCGGGCGTGCCCCAGACGTCGTTGGACATCCGGAACCGCCACGGCCGCCAGGTCTTGGCGCCCGCGTCGGGCGCCACCGCGGGCGGCGGCACGGCGGGCGCGGCCGGGGCGACGCCGTTGGCCTGGGGGGACGAGGAGCGCGACCAGGACGCGGCGAGCCCGGGGGCGACGGGCACGGCGGAGGCGCGGGAGTCGGCAAGGCGGGGCCCCGGCCCGATCGGCACCTTGGCCCCGGCCAGCCGCACGGGCCCGGAGTCGGGCGTGGCCCCGAACGGCGGCCTCGCGGGCGGCGCGGGCGGCGGCTGCTGCGGGGGCGGCGGCGCGGTGACGGGGGC
>NZ_WMBF01000101.1:0-17442 GCF_019400875.1 Streptomyces anatolicus
GCCATCTCCCGCGCGCTGCGCCGCGAGTACGCGCACCGGTATCGCGCGGGCGGCGAGCGGGACTGGTACCGCGGCCGCTTCCCCCAACTCGCCGCGGACACCGGCCCCTTGGAACTGCTCGGCGACTGGTACCACCAGGGAGGGGACTATCTGCGCGCGGTCGAGCGGACGCTCGTGGCGGCCTTCCGGCACGATGTCGCCGGTTCCTACGGCCGGTTGCAGCGCTGGAACCGCGAGCCGTGGCCCCTGGTGCTCCTCGACGACGTGCATCTGCCCGCCGGGCGGCGCTTCCTCGACCTGCTCCTCGAACACCGGGCGATGTCCGGGTCTCCCGAGCGCGAGGAACTGGTCGTCGTGGCGACCCGGCTCGGCGAACCGCCGGGCAGCGACCCGGGACCGGTCCGGCGCGAACTGGCCGACCTGGTGCGGACCTCCGGCTGGGAGCGTCGCGGCACCGCGCCGTCGGCGGGGCTGCTCACCGTCCCCCTCACCCCGCTGAGCCGAGACGACGTACTGCCGCTCCTCGAGGCCGGTTCGGCGGGCGCCCCGCTCCACCCCTATCTCGCCTCCGCCCTGCACTCACTGACCGGCGGCCACCCCGCGGCGACGACCATGCTCTGCTCGGCGGTACGCGCCGCGACCCGCGCGGGCCTCGCCGTGGCCCCGCGCGACCTCCTCGAACTCCCCGCCAAGGACGGCCGTCCCGTCGGCGAGGCGCTGCTCGAGCGGCTGCTTCCGGACCGGCGCCAGCGGGACCGGCTGACGCTCCTCTCGCTGGCCAGGGACAGCGCGGCAGCCGAGGCGCTGGCGACCCGGCTGCGTCTGGAGGGCCCGGAGCAGCTGCCCGCGAACGCGGTCACGGACTACCTCGAACAGCAGCACTGGCAGCGTCTGACACCGCCCGAGAGCCCGCTGGTGACGGATCCGCTGCTCCAGAAGCTCCTGGTGCACGAGGCCCGCAGGCTCTCCCCCGGACCCGACGACAGCCGGGGCTGGCAGGAGATCCACCGTTTCCTGCAGAACCACCACGCCCAGCGCGGCGACGACGGGCAGGCCGACGCGCTGCGCCACATGCTCGCCGCGGGCGGCGTCGAGACGGTGGTGGCCTCCCTGGCCGAGGAGTTCCAGTCGGAGCGTGACGAGCGGGGCGCGGGGCACTGGCTGCGCTGTCTGCGGTATGCCGCGACCGCGCCCACCCCGCCCGCGCGGGACTGGGAGGACGACCGGCTGCGGATCGCGCTCGGCGCGCACGACGGGCGCTATGTCCACCTCGACGACACCGAGCGGTGCGTCAACCGGCTGCTGCACGCCCTGTGGTACCTGTCCGAGCCGCACACGGAGCCTGATCCCGACACGTGCACGGCCATCGAGCAGGAGCTTGCCTATCTCTCCCTGCGTCACCCTTCCTGGCGTGTCGCGCTCGGTCAGGCGGCCCGCCGGTGGCCGGCCGCCGCCCGGGACAAGCGCCCCCTCCCGATACCAGGACAGTGAGGAAGCATGCTGTTCCGTCGCCATCCCCGCGAGTGGGGACCGATCGAGTGGGCCGCCGTCCTGGGGCTGGCCCTGGTGGCCGGGGTCGCCGTCGCCGTCGTCACCCTCGGCGCGCGCGGGCCCGGCAGATGCGGTGACGATCTGCGCGAGCTGGGCGGGGACTGCGTCGGGGTGACCGAGAGCGCCTTCGACGCCGACCCGCGCCTGAAGAGCCTCATCGAGGCGGTGGCCGAGGAGAACGCCGAGGTGAGGCGGGACGCCGAGTCCCCTGCGGACAACGGCGCCAGGATCCCGTACGTGCGGATCGCGCTGATGATGCCGTACACCTCGGACGGGTCGAGCGCGATGACCACCGACATGATCCGGCGCGCGCTGGCCGGGGCGCTGGCCGCCCAGCAGGAGGCCAACAGCGGCAGCGGGCCCCACTACCAGCTGCTGTTCGCGCCCGACGGCCGCAACCTCGACCACTGGGAGCCGGTCGTCGAGCGGCTGGGCGAGCTGACGAAGGACAAGGAGACTCCGCTGGTCGGTGTGACGGGGATTCCCAGCAGTACTCCCGAGACGCGGCGGACGATCGCCGCGCTCAGCGACCGCGGCATCCCCACCGTCGGACCCGTCATCACCGCGGCCGACATGAACGCCGGCCATTTCTTCAAGACGTCACCGAACAACGACCAGTTCGCCCGCGCCCTGAAGCAGTACCTGAAGAAGCGGCCGCAGCGGGGCGAGGGGTTCCTGGTCTGGGACAACCGCAGCGAGGACGTGTACTCGCGGAACCTGCGGCGGGTCTTCGAGAAGCACTTCGGCGACACGTACGACTTCAAGGGCCACAACTCCAACTTCACCGGCTCCTCCGGCGCCGACAAAGGCATCCCCCAGCGGTTCACGGACGCCGTGCAGAAGATCTGCACCGCGCGGTCCGACACCGTCTTCTTCGCCGGACGTGACCAGGACCTGCCCGCCTTCGTCAAACGCCTCGCGCAGGAGGGCGATTGCGGCCGCGGCTCTGAGCTGCGGCTGCTGAAGGTGGGCATCGGGCTCGAACCCACCCTCACCACGGACGAGACCACCCGCTGGCTCAAGGAGGCACGCGCCACGATCGTCGACGCGTCGTCCGTGGATCCGGCCTGGTGGGGCAAGGGCGGGCAGGATCCCGGACACGAACCGCCGCGGGCGCTCGGCCGCTTCCTCGACCGCTTCCACAAGCTCGAGAAGGAGCACGAGCTGGGGGCCAAGCCCCTCAACGACGGGTACGCGGTGATGTACCACGACGCGTTCACGCTGCTCGCCGACGCCGTCGACCGCACCTACAGCGAGATCAACGAGGGTGCGGGGAAGCCGGAGGGGAAGAAGGCGCCGCTGATCCCGACGAAGAACGACGTCTACAACACCCTCATCATGCCGAGCATCTCCGCGAACGGCTGCAGCAACTGCCTGCGGGGCGCCGCGGGCAGCTACGGCTTCGAGGGGCCGGGGGCGAACGACCAGTGGGCGGTCTGCAAGCCGGTCCCGATCGTGGAGTACCCGGCTCCCCGGGGCAAGGCGGCGGAGCGGGAACGTCCGCCGCTGTACCGGACGTTCAGGGACGGCGAGAAGAGCGCCTGCCCGAATTGACCACTCCGTGGGTCCTGCCGTTGTCAGTGGCGGCTGGCAGCCTGGGTGGCATGGACAGCGATGACGAGCAGCTGCTGCGCGGCCGGGTCTACGGCCATGACCACGACCAGCCGGGCCCGCGGCCGGGGCAGCGGTACGCCGAGTTGGTCGGCGGCCCGCTGGACGGCCTGCTGCTCGACATCACCGAGTGGACGGGCGACGACTGGACGCGCGTCGAGAGGGAGACGGGCGTCGCGCTCCCGACCGAGCTGGGGCGTTTTGGTGCCGGGGGCCGGGCGATGTACGCGCCTCGGCCCGGCGATCCGCGCCGCTTCGACTGGTCCGGCGACATGCCGTGACCTGCGCCGTCCGGGCTCCGGGGGCCATTTGTTCCTACGGGCGTCCGGGGCGCCGTCCATTCCTACGGGCGTCGGGGGCGCCGTTTATTCCAACGGCCATCCGGGGCGCCGCCCATTCCCACGCCCATCCGGGGCGCCCTCCATCCCCACAGGCGTCCGGGCCACCGTTAATTACAACGGCCATCCGGCGCGCGCTTGGTAATATCGCTGTCATGGCACGAGGTATCTGGTCGCAGAAGGTCCGCTCCGCCCGCTGACGGCGGCGCCCCTTCCCTGCTGAATTCGCGCTCGCCGTTCCGGTTCCCGCCGGGCGGCCCCTTCTCGCTGCCCGGCTCCCCTGCGAGCTGCGGAGCATCCGTGAATCCCACCCCGACCCCCGAAGCCACCTCCCTGCCCGTCCAGGCGGGCGAAAGCGCGCACATCCGCGCCGAGGACGTCACCGTCAGCCTCGGTTCCCGGCGCGTCCTCGACGGCGTCTGCCTCACCGTCTCCGCCCGGTCCCGGATCGCCGTCGTCGGCGAGAACGGCCGCGGCAAGACGACCCTGCTGCACGTCCTCGCCGGACTGCTCACGCCCGACGAGGGCACTGTGCGCCGGGCCGGCACGATCGGCCTCGCCCGCCAGGAGCTGTCAGCGCAAGACGGCGAGACCGTCGGCACCCTGACCTCCGAGGCGCTCGCCGCGTCGCTCGCGGCCCTCACCGCCCTGGACGAGGCGACCCTCGGTCTGGCCGGGGGCGACCCCACCGCCGACGACCGCTACGCCGCCGCGCTCGACGCCGCCACCCGGCTCGACGCGTGGGACGCCGAGCGCCGCGTCGACATCGCCCTCGATGCCCTCGGCGCCTGCACCGACCGGAACCGCCCCCTGGCGACCCTGTCGGTCGGGCAGCGCTACCGGGTCCGCCTCGCGTGCCTGCTCGGCGCGCACCACGACGTCCTGCTCCTCGACGAGCCGACCAACCACCTCGACGCCGGCGGCCTCGACTTCCTGACCCGCAGGCTGCGCGAGCACGACGGCGGCCTCGCCGTCGTCAGCCACGACCGGGCGCTGCTGCGCGATGTCGCCGACCGGTTCCTCGACCTCGACCCGACCCGCGACGGGAAGCCGCGCCTTTACGCGGGCGGCTACGACGCCTGGCAGGACGCCCGGCGCCGGGAGCGGGAGCGCTGGGAGCAGGAGCACGAGGAGCAGCAGGCCGAGCACCGGCGTCTGAAGGACTCCGTGGCCAAGGCCCGCGACCGGCTCTCCACCGGCTGGCGGCCGGAGAAGGGGACCGGCAAGCACCAGCGCCAGTCCCGCGCCCCGGGTGTCGTACAGGCCCTGAAGAGGCAGCAGGAAGCGCTGGAGGCGCACCGGATCGACGTACCGGAGCCGCCGCCCGTGCCGCGGTGGCCGGACCCGGGTGTCCGGCCGGGCGCGCCGCAGCTGCGGGCCCACGGCGTCGCGGTCGACGGGCGCCTCGCGGGGCCCGTCGACCTCACCCTCGACGGCGGCGACCGGCTGCTCGTCACCGGGCCGAACGGCGCCGGGAAGTCGACGCTGCTCGCCGTCCTCGCGGGGGCGCTGCGCCCCACGGAGGGGGAGGTCCGGGCGGCTCGGGGGGCGCGGATCGTGCGCGTCACCCAGGAGACCGCCGGGCAGGACCCCGGCCTCACCGCCCGCGAGGTGCACGCCCGGCACGTGGGGCGGCTGGTGGCCCGCGGCGTGCTCCGCGAGGCCGACGCGGTCCCGCTGGGGGCGCTCGGCCTGCTGGACTCCGACGCGCTGCGCACGCCGGTCGGGCGCATGTCGCAGGGGCAGCGGCGCCGCCTCGACCTGGCGCTCGCGCTGGCCGGCCGGCCCGGCCTCCTCCTGCTCGACGAGCCGACCAACCATCTGTCGTCGGTGCTGGTCGACGAGGTGACCGCGGCGGTCCGCGCCACGAGCGCCGCGGTCGTCGTCGCGACGCACGACCGTCAACTGCTGCGGGACCTCGCGGACTGGCCGCGCCTCGAGGTGCGGCTCAGGGCACGGTGATGTAGCCGGGAGCGGGCAGGCGCGGGGCCGTGGCGGGCTCGTGGATGTCCGCGAGGGCCATGAACAGCAGCGCCACGGCGAGGGCGCCGGGGTCCGGGACGCCGAGGGCGTGGTCCCCCACATAGCTGGCCCGGCCGCGCCGGGGCCGCAGGGACGCGGTGCCGAGCGCCCCGCGGATGGCCGCCTGGGCCGCTTCGGTGAGCGGCGCTTCGGCGGCCTCGTCCCGCGCGGATTCGGCGAGCGACTGGGCGGCGGGGGCGAGGGCGTCGACCAGCGTGCAGTCGCCGGGGCTCGCGCCGCCGACCCGGTGGATGGCGGCGAAGCCGGCCTCGGCGGCCCGCGCGAGCGCGGCGGCGGAGGGCGCCCCGCCGTCGGCCGGGGAGGCGGTGGCGAGGTGCTGGAAGAGGAGCCCGAAGAGGGGGCCGCTGGTGCCGCCGACGTCGTTGAGGAAGGCCTCCGCGAGGGCCGCCGTGCCGTCGAGTCCGCGCTCGTCGGCGAGCTTCACCGCGCGTCGTACGCCGCCCGCGAGGTTGTCGCCGAAGTCGCCGTCGCCGACGAGCTGGTCGAGCTTGGTCAGGTTGTCGCGGACCTGGGTGACCGTCTGCGCGTAGCGGTCGAGGAGGGCGCGGTCGCCGCCCTGGGCCGGGGTGGCGGCGGTGCCGGCCGGGGAGGTCGCGGGCTCCCGCGAGGGCTGGGCCTGGGCGTCCGGGGTGAGCGTGGGGCGCGGCAGGACGAGCGGGGTGCGGGTCGGAGCCGTCCACAGGTCGGCCCAGCCCTCCTCCAGTCGCGTCAGGGTGAGGGAGAAGCCCGCCATGTCCAGGGCGGCGGTGTAGGTGCCGGGCACGGTGAGGACCGGCCGGACGCCGCGGGCGGTCAGCTCGTCGTGGAGCAGGACACCGATGGCGTTCAGCTCCAGCTCCGTGGTGGCGCCGAGGCCGTTGACGAGGGCGATGACCTCGCTTGGGCCCTCGGGGAGCGCGTCGAGCAGGTCGTCGGTCATCCGCCGGACGAGGTCGCCGATGGCGGGGCGCGCGATGGTGCGGGTGCCGCGTTCGCCGTGGATGCCGACGCCGTAGTCGAGGGTGTCCGCAGCCAGGGTGAAGGCCGGAGCGAGGGTGGTGGGCGAGGTCTGGGCGCGGGCGGCGACCGCGATGCTGCGGGAGGCGGCCACGACCCGCTTCCCGAGATCGGCCAGTTCCTCCAGCGTGGCGCCCTGGTCGGCGGCGGCGCCCAGCAGCTTCTCGACGACGACCGTGGCGGCGGTGCCCCGGCGGCCGGTCGCGCTGTCCGCGCTGTCGGTGGCGAGATCGTCGTCGACCAGGACGGTGGCGACCGGGATCCCGTCGTGCCGCAGGCGCTCCGCCGCGATCTGGAAGTTGATCACGTCGCCGGTGTAGTTCTTGATGACGAGCAGGACGCCGCCGCTCTTGGCCGCGGCCGCGCTGGCCTCGTAGATCTGCCGGTTGTGCGGGGAGGCGAAGACCTCGCCGGGACAGACGGCGTCCAGTCCTCCGCGCCCCAGGAGCCCGGTGTGCAGGGGCTCGTGCCCCGAGCCGCCGCCCGAGACCAGCGCGACCGTGCGGTCGGGGTGCGGGTCGCGCGCCCGCAGGTACAGCGGGGAGGTGTTCACCTCGATCAGCCCGGCGTGGGCGAGGGCCAGACCGCGGGCGGCGGTCAGCACGGGGTGGGTCTCCGGCAGGAAGTAGCTCATCGGTGAGTTCTCCGTACGTGTGCGGGGCCTGCGGCGGGTGTGCGGTGGCGCAGGGTGTGCGGCCCTTGGGTGCGGCGTACGCGGCCCGGGGGCGCGGCGCTCACCATGGACCTCCTCCCGCCGTGAAGAACGGCACGCCCGGCTACCGGCACTCTCGCGTTCCGGTCCACCGGTTCGTGTGCGACGCTGTCAACCTGCCCCGGCCCGGGCGCGCGAGCGCGCGGGCCACGCGGCGCTCACCAGCAGGCAACCCCATCTTTGCGAGGTCTTTACCCTTGCCGGACGCACGACGCGAGGACCTGGGCCGGATGCTGCGCGCCTGGCGGATGGCGCGGGACCCGCGTCTGGTGCCGGGCCCCGTCCCGTTCCGCGGCCACCGCGGCTACCTCACGCAGCTCGACATGGCCCTGCTCCTCGGCGTCTCCGAGCGCTGGTACCGCGCGCTGGAGCGGGGCGAGGACCGCGGCTACGCCCCGGAGATGATCGCTGGGGTGGCCCGCATCCTGGACCTCTCCCCCGCGCGGACGGAGGCCCTGTTCCGGGGCACGGGCCACCGCCCGCCGCGCCGCCCGGCGCACAGGGCCCGCCCCGACGAGGCCATGCTCGATCTGCTGCACCAGCAGCGGCGCGTGAGCTGGATCTGCGACCCGGCCTGGGACGTGGTGGCGGTCAACGCCGTGGCCGCGCGCCACTGCCCCTGGCTGACCCATCCCGACGCGAACGTCATGACCTGGGCCTTCTCGCCGCAGGCCCGCTACCAGCTGCGCGACTGGGAATCCCGGTGGGCCGGTCCGCTGCTCGCCCGGCTGCGTCTGGCCTGGCAGCGGATGCCGGACGACGAGCGTCTGGACGAGGTGGTGCGGGCCGTGCGGGGCGAGCCGGGAGTCGCCGCGCTGTGGGACGGCGCGGCGGACGTCCCCGACCCGGACGAGGCGCGGGCCCGGCCGGTGTACTTCCCGCTGGTCTCGCCCGATCCGGTCGACGTACGTGTGAGGACCTACGGGCGTTACGACGACGACGCGCTGCGCTGGATCGTCGTGACGCCCGTGGACACCGGCGTCACGTTCCCCTGAGCGCTGCGGATGCCAGTTGCGGCGGCGCATAGCAGCATGACCGTATGGATGACGACCGGACCGCAGACGGCGCGGGGCCCCTGGTCCAGGCGGCGCGCGAAGACGTCGCCGGACGTGGCTGGCACCTGATGGCCCCGGCCGAGGCCTCGACTTGTGTGAGCGCCGACACCTCGGTGTGGGAACGGTTCGCCGCCCACTGGGAAGACCTGGTGACGGACCCTTACGCGGCCGAGAAAGGTACGCGCCGTCTGCGGCGCTACGGGCAGTTCCTGCTCTCCCGGGACGGGGAGATCGCGCCGATGGGCCATGAGGCGTTCGTACAGCCCGAGGAGAGCAACCCCCTGTACGTGGATGTCGAACGGCACTTCGAGCCGCTGACCGAGGCGTTCCTGGCGGAGCCGGTGCTGAACGCGCTGATCCGGTTGCTCGGTGAGGTGGCCGGGGGCATGCGCGATGCCCCCGAGTGGATCGTCAGGGTGCACCCCTTCCGGGTGGTCGCGCAGGCGGACGGCCTGGCGCAGCCCACCCCCGAAGGGCGGCACAAGGACGGCGTCGACCTGGTGTCCTCACTGCTGATCGGCCGCGAGAACGTGCGCGGCGGCCGCAGCATGGTCTATGACGCGGACGGCCAGGAGATCGCGGCCACCACGCTCAGCGAGCCGGGCACCCTGCTGCTGAGCGACGACCGGGCCACGTGGCACGCCGTCTCGCCGGTCCACCCTCAGGACACCGAAAGGCCCGGCCACCGCGATGTCCTGGTGACGACGCTCACCGCTCCCGCCCCTAGTCGGCCGTCGGGCGGTACACCGTGAGCGCTTCGGGGAGCTTGTCGATCAGGAGCGCGGTGGGCGCGTCCGTCACCTCACCGTCGTACGCCATCTGCGTGCCCTCGGGCAGGCCGGAGATGACGAGCCGCTGGGGGCGGGCGGACGCGTAGACGCGGGTGCGGGTCAGCTGGCCCGCGAGTGCGGCGGCGAGCAGCCTGCTGCGGGCGAAGCGGCCGCCGTGGGCGATACGGACGTCCAGCAGGCCGTCGGCCAGATCGTGCCGTCGCACCGGGGCGAGGCCCACGCTGCGGTAGGCGCCGTTGCCCGCGAAGAGGAGCCATATGGAGCGGGCACGGCCGTTCACCACGGCCCGCAGCGGGCGCCCCGTGCGCAGGATCTGGGCGACGCCGAGCAGGGTGGCGGGCGGGCCGCCGATCTTGGGGGACCAGTGTTCCCTGCTGCGGACGAGGTCGGGGTAGCTGCCGAGGCTGAAGGTGTTGAGGAAGTACGACGGTTCGGAGGGGGTTCTGCCCGCCGGGCCGATCCCGGCGAGCGGCTTGATGCGGCCGACGTCGGCGCGGACCGCGCTGCCCTCGGCGACGGCCGCGCACGCCTCCGCGACCGTGTCGACGCCAAGGTCGGCGGCGAAGTGGTTGAACGTGCCGCCGGGCAGCACCATCAGCGGCACCTTGAACCGCAGGGCGGGCATCACGGCGGCGTTGACCGTACCGTCGCCGCCGCACACGCCGAGGACGCCGCCGCGCCGGGCGGCCTCCCGCGCCGCCTCTTCGAGGACCTTGGGCAGGGCTCCCGCCTCCTCCTCGTACAGCACCACCTCGGCACGCGGCAGCGCGGCCTTCAACTGGCGTACGGGATCAGCGAGTTGCGGCTGCGCGCCGGAGGACGGGTTGACCACGACGACCAGGCCCTCGCCCTCCGGCAGGGCGGGCGCGTCGACGCGCGGTCGCGCGGGCGGCGGCAGCTGGGCGCGCGTGGGCACCATGCCGCGCACCGCGTAGGCGGCGACCACGCCGAGGGCCGCGCCGACCAGGACGTCCCGGGGGCCGCGCGCGTCGCCGCGGGATTCGGCGTACGCGAGCGTCGCCGTGAGCGGGGCCACGGTCGCGCCCCAGCCCGGCGACTCCAGTGCCGCGCCCGCCGCGAAGGCGGCCGCCGACGCGGTGGGGCCGGAGGGGTAGGGGCCGGTGAGCGGCTTGCGGGGCAGGTGGCGCAGCAGGGGGGCCGCGTCCTTGGCCGGGCGCGACTGGCCCACCGTGTGCTTGCCCAGGGCGTTGACGGTGGTCGAGGCCAGCGCCATGGAGGAGACGCCGCGCACCGCCGCGCGCCGCCCCCGCGCCCCGCCGAACGCCCACATCCCGGCGGCGATTCCGCAGAACAGCAGTCGGTGGTCGGCGCCGAGCAGGCGCTGGGCACGGTGCCTCAAGAGATCTTTCATGCCCCCCGTATACCCCGCTTCGCGCCCCCGAGGCCAGTACGGCCGAGGCGGACTGCCGAAGGGGGTGCCCCGGGCCGCGCAGGGCCACCCCGGACCCGGTTCCAGCACGTCGGGCAGAGCCCGTGTGACCCGTTCGGGCGAGCAGTGCGGGCCCCCGCGCCCGGGCCCTGTTGCAGTGAGGCCATGAAAGGACGCATCGGCAGGATCGACCGGCGGTGGTTCGAGCGGGTGGCGACGGCGCGGCTGACCGGCGCGGAACAGGTGCTGCCGCCGCTGACTCGCGCGGCGAACCACGGGCGGCTGTGGTGCGGCGCGGCCGTGGTCCTCGCGGCCGCGGGCGGGCCGGCGGCCGGGCGCGCGGCACGCCGTGGGGTGGGCGCGCTCGCGCTGGCCTCGCTGACCACCAACGCGGTCGCCAAGTACGCCGTGCGCCGCAGCCGTCCCGTGCATGACGCGGTGCCCCTGGTGCGGCGGCTGGCGAAGGCGCCCTGGACGTCGTCGTTCCCCTCCGGGCACGCGGCGTCGGCGGCGGCGTTCGCCACGGGGGTGGCCCTGGAGTCGCCCGGCTACGGCGCCGTGGTCGCGCCGGTGGCGGCGGCCGTGGCGTTCTCCCGGGTGTATGTGGGCGTCCACTACCCCACGGACGTGCTCGCCGGAATCGCGCTCGGCGCGGCCGCCGCCGCGGTCACCTGCTACTGGTGGCCGCCCCGCCCGGCGCCCTCGACGATCGAGCGGACCCGGGTGGCGGCGCCCGCGCTGCCGGAGGGCGAGGGCCTTGTGGTGGTCGTCAACTCCGGTTCCGGCAAGGCCGTCCCCGGCAAGCCGCCCGCCCGGCAGTACGTGGACCTGCTTCTGCCCAGGGCCGAGGTCCTGGTCTGCGGGCCGGGTGACGACCTGGGCAAGCTCCTGGACAAGGCGGTCGCGCGGGCCGCCGAGGCGGGCGGGGCACTCGGGGTGTGCGGCGGCGACGGCACGGTCAACGCCGCCGCCCGCCGGGCCGTCGCGGCCGGTCTTCCGCTCGCGGTGTTCCCCGGCGGCACCCTCAACCACTTCGCGCTGGACGCGGGCACGGCCACCTTCGAGGACACCGCGCACGCCGTGCGGCGCGGCCAGGCCGTGCGGGTGGACCTGGCGCGGGTCCGCGACGGCGAGGGCGCGGATGTCACGGGCTTCGTGAACACCTTCAGCATCGGTCTCTATCCGGAACTGGTGCGCAGGCGCGAGCGGTTGGAGGGCCGCATCGGCAAGTGGCCCGCCGCCACCGTGGCGTTGCTGGGTGTCCTGCGGGACGCGACGCCCCTGCGGGTACGCCTCGACGGCCACGACCGCGTCCTGTGGCTGCTGTTCGCGGGCAACGGCCGCTATCTGCCGGACGGCCTCGCCCCTACACACCGGCCCCACCTGGACGAGGGGCTGCTCGACGTCCGCACGGTCGACGCGGAGGCGCCGCTGGCCCGCACCCGGCTGACGCTCTCCGCGCTCGCGGGCGCGCTGCGGCGCTCCCACGTCTACCGGGCCGAGCGCGTCGAGCGGCTGCGGATCAGCGGCCTGGAGTCGGTGGCCGACCTGGCGTACGACGGTGAGCGGGCGCCGGCGCCGGATGCCCTGCTCCTCGACAAGCGGCAGGGCGCGCTGACCGTCTACAGCCCGGCCGATCCGGAGGACGAGATCACCCAGCTGGCGCGCACCGCCTCGCTGGCGGCGGCGCGGCGCCGCCCGGCCTGACCTGCGCGCGCCGGGCCGGGTCGTCCGTCACCGGCACGATCGGGCGGCGGGTCAACGTGCGGAGGACTCGCCCACCCCCGGGTGAAGCAGCGCGCCGCGACGGCCCCCCGCCGATAGGACAGGCGGGGTCAGCGGTCCTACGCCCGTATGGAGCAGCGCACCCATGAGCACCCGTGCCGTCCTTGTCGCCGCCCTCGTCACCGGACTGGTCCTCGGCATCGTGGGAACCAGAACGGAAGGCTCCGTTCACCCTCGTCCGGCCGGTTCCGTGGCCGACGCGGGCCGTTAGGCTGCGACATTGCCGCGTGGCCCCTCCGTCCTCGCCCCGCGGCCGCCGAGCCGCCGTCGACGGAAGCGAGTGGACCTTGAACTTCCTCACCATCGGTCATCGCGGGGTCATGGGTGTCGAACCCGAGAACACCCTCCGTTCCTTCATCGCCGCGCAAGCCGCGGGCCTCGATCTCATCGAGCTGGATCTGCATCTGAGCAAGGACGGCGCCCTCGTCGTCATGCACGACGCCGATGTGGCCCGTACGACCGACGGCAAGGGACCGATCGCCGAGAAGACCCTCGCCGAACTCCGGGAGCTGGACGCGGGCCGCGGCGAGCGCGTCCCCGTCTTCGAAGAGGTCCTGGACGCCGTACGGGCGCCGCTCCAGGCCGAGATCAAGGACGTGGCGGCCGCGCGCGCCCTCGCCGAGGTCATGCACCGCCGCGACCTGGTCTCGCGCGTGGAGGTGATCTCCTTCCACGACGCGGCGATCGCGGAGATCGCGCGCCTGGTCCCCGGCGTACGGACCGCGCTCGTCGCCAGCCGCTACGGCACCGACGTCGTGGAGCGCGCCACCGCGGTCGGCGCCACCACGCTCGTCCTCAACATCCGGCGGCTGACGCTGGAGATCGTCGAGCACGCCAGGAAGGCCGGTCTGCGGATCATCGGCTGGGTCGTGAACACGCAGGACGATCTGCGGCTTGTGCGCGCGCTCCAGCTGGACGGCGCGACCACCGACTACCCCGAGATCAAGCGGACGGGCCGCTTCACGGCCTGAGCTCCTTGACCAGGAGTTCGAACTCCAGGTCGGCGCGCTGGGGGATGCCGAAGCGCTCGTCGCCGTACGGGAAGGGGGTCATCTTTCCCGTACGGCGGTAGCCGCGCCGCTCGTACCAGGCGATGAGGTCGTCGCGTACGGATATCACGGTCATGTGCATCTCACGGGCGCCCCACTCCTCGCGCGCCACCCGCTCCGCCTCGGCGATGATCACCTTGCCGATCCCCGCGCCCTGCTGGGTCGGGCTCACCGCGAACATCCCGAAGTAGGCGTGCTCGCCGCGGTGTTCGAGCTGGCAGCAGGCGACGAGCACGCCGTCCCGTTCGACGGCGAGCAGGCGGCTCGCGGGCGACTCGATGACCTCGACGACGCCTCGCGGGTCGGTGCGCTGGCCCTGGAGGATGTCCGCCTCGGTGGTCCACCCGGCGCGGCTCGCGTCCCCGCGGTACGCCGACTCGATGAGGGCGACGAGCGCGTCGACGTCGGCGCAGACCGCGTGGCGGAAGGTGAGTTCGCCGGTGCGGGGGCGTGGGGCGGTGTCCATCGACTTCTTGCTCCGATCTGGCGCGGCCTGCTGCTCCGCCGAGCCTAACGCCCTACTAAGGTGCGTCCGCATGGTGCATGTACTGAGCAGCAGGACCCTCCTCCACCCCACCGACCCCGAGCGTTCGCGCGCGTTCTACGGCGACGCGCTGGGCCTCGCCGTCTACCGCGAGTTCGGCACGGGGCCCGAGCGCGGGACCGTCTACTTCCTCGGCGGCGGCTTCCTCGAACTCTCCGGCCGCTCCGACACCCCGCCCGGCCCCGAGATGCGGCTGTGGCTCCAGGTCCCGGACGTCCACGCGGCCCACGCGGAGCTTGCCGAGCGCGGCGTGGAGGTGGTCCGGCCGCCGGTCAAGGAGCCGTGGGGCCTGATCGAGATGTGGATCGAGGACCCGGACGGCCTGCGGATCGTCCTCGTCGAGGTCCCGCACGACCACCCCATCCGCTACCGGCCGGGAATCTGAGCCGGGGGAGATCGGGCCATGTGAAGCACGTCACACGATTCATCCATTCCGGATGCAGGGGTACAAGGCCACAGGTACGGTCCGCAGAAGATCCAGTAGATCTTCCGGCGGCCCCGGCGGCGCCGACAGCCGCGACACAGCCCTGAAGACGAACTCCCACAGTCTTGGAGTGACATCACATGGCAGCTCCCCGGATCCTCATCGTCGGCGGCGGTTTCGCCGGCATGGAGTGCGCCCACAAGCTGGAGAAGAAACTCGCGCCCCACGAGGCGGAGCTGCGGCTGATCAGCCCGATGGACCACCAGCTCTATCTGCCTCTGCTGCCGCACGTCGCCTCCGGGGTGCTCACCCCGCAGTCGGTCGCGGTGCCCCTGCGCCGGATGCTGCGCCGCACGGCCATCGTGCCGGGCGGCGCCATCGGCATCGACACCAAGGCGAAGGCCGTGATCGTCCGGAAGATCAACGGCGAGGAGGTCGTGGAGCGTTACGACTACCTGGTCCTGACCCCGGGCAGTGTGACGCGCCAGTTCGACATCCCCGGCGTCGACAAGTACGCGGTCGGCGTCAAGACGCTCGCCGAGGCCGCCTGGATCCGCGACCACGTCATCTCGCAGCTGGACCTGGCCGCGGCCAGCTCGCACCGCGAGGAGCGCGAGCAGCGGCTGCAGTTCGTGGTGGTCGGCGGCGGCTACGCGGGCGTGGAGACGGCCGCGTACCTCCAGCGGCTGACGTGCGCCGCCGTCAAGCGCTACCCGGGTCTGGACGTCTCCCAGATCAAGTGGCACGTGGTCGACGTCGCCCCGAAGCTCATGCCCGAGCTGGGCGAACGGCTCGGCGAGAAGGCGATGGAGATCATGCAGCGCCGTGGCGTGAACGTCTCGCTCGGGGTCTCCGTGGCCAAGGTCACCGAGGACACCGTCACGCTCACCGACGACCGCGTCCTGCCGTGCCGCACGCTGATCTGGACCGCGGGCGTCGCGCCGAGCCCGCTCATCGCGACGCTCGGCGCCGACACGAACAAGGGCCGCCTGGTCGTCAGGCCGGATCTGACGGTACCGGGCCTCGACGGAGTCTTCGCGCTCGGCGACGCGGCCGCCGTGCCCGACCTCGCCAAGGGCGGCGACGCCGTCTGCCCGCCGACCGCGCAGCACGCCATGCGCCAGGGCTGGGCCGCCGCGAAGAACGTCCTCGCGGCGCTGCGCGGCTTCCCGCTCACCGACTACCGGCACAAGGACATGGGCCTCGTCGTGGACCTCGGCGGCATCCAGGCGGTGTCGAAGCCGCTGGGCGTGCAGCTGACCGGGCTGCCCGCGCAGGTCGTGGCGCGCGGCTACCACCTGGGGGCGCTGCGCACGCTGACCGCCCGCTTCCGCACGGCCGCCAACTGGGGGCTCAACGCGGTCGCCGGCGACGACTACGTCCGTACCGGCTTCCAGGCCCAGCGGCCCGCCACGCTCAAGGACTTCGAGATGACGGACGCCTATCTGACGCGGGAGGAGATCGGCGCGCGGGTGGCGTCAGCCGGACTCTGACCGCCCTGCGGGCCGCAGGGTGAGGGTGGCGACCGTGTGCTTCTCCACCCGCGGCCGGGAGTAGAGCAGCGGGAAGGAGCCGTCGGCCGCCCAGGCGTCGAACAGGTCGGCGTAGTGCGGGCTGCGCGGATCGCCCGACTGGCCCGGGGCGTTCATCGCCACCGAGTTGTCCCAGGCGCCGACGTCGACGACCAGGCGGAAGGTGGCGCCCGTCGTCTGCCGGAAGCCGGGGCCGTAGGCGGCGGCGCCGACCGTGTCGCCGCTGCCGCCGCGCGGGGCGGGCCCCACTGACGCCCACGGCGGTGCGGGGCGGCCGTCGAGCAGGGCGGCGACGGGGTGGTGCGGATGGGCGTGCAGGAGCGCGCCCCAGGACCACTGGGCGGGGTCGGGGCCGAGCAGCGCGGAGACCTCGCCGACCGCGGCCGTCAGCGTGGCGTGCAGCAGGCCGGGGTCCGGGTCCGCGGCGAGCAGGGGCAGATCGATGCGGGGGTCGGCGGTGGCGTCCCCCACGGACAGGATCCGCGCCAGTGCCCCGGGGCCGAGCCCGGCGGCGCCCAGTGCCCGGTCCAGCAGGGCGGGGTGCAGGTGCCGCCGGTACCAGACCTCGAAGAGCGCGGCCGCCGCGGAGTGGGGCGTCAGGCGGGTGTCCCAGCCGCGCAGCAGGTCGAGGGCGGCGGCGACGGTGGTGTCCTGGCCGCGCACCCCGGCGAGCAGCGCCTGGACGCGCCGGGCGGGCAGACTGACGTAATCCGTCTGGAGGCGTACGCACTCCGCGACCGTCCAGTCGTCGCGCGCGGCCAGTTCCTCGGAGATCCGTTCGTGGCGCGTGGGGGCGTACCAGTCGTACGTGACGGGGTTGAGGCCGCTCGGGTGGCCGGGCGGCAGGTTCATCTGGTTGGCCGTGGCGAACCAGCCCTGCTCGGGGTCGCGTGCGGAGGGCAGTTCGGCGCTGTCGAGGAAGCCGTCCCATTCGTAGCGCCCGTCGCCCGGCACCGGGAGCGTGCCGTCCCAGCCTCGGCGCACCGGGACGCGGCCCGCGGGGTGCCAGCCGATGGTGCCGTCGGGGGCGGCGTAGACCTGGTTCTCGCCGGGAGCGCCCCAGCGGCGCATCGCGGTGACGAAGGCGTCGGGGTCGCGGGCGGCCAGGTAATCCATGCTGCCGAGGTAGGGGGCCATGCCGGGGCCGAGCCAGGCGGCGCGGACCGCGAACGCCGCGTGGCGCTCGGGGTGTTCCCGGATCACGGGGCCGTGCCGGGTGAACCACAGCTCGGCGGTGACCGGTTCGCCGCCGCGCACCGGGATCTCCTCGGTGACCAGGGTCATCGGCTCCCAGCGGTCCTGGTACCAGTACTCGTGCGGCTCGGCGGGGTTGGTGCGGTAGACGTACAGGTCCTCCTGGTCGATCGGGAAGATGGTCAGGCCGAACGCGAGGTGGCCGTTGTGGCCGATGGAGATGCCGGGCAGCGCGGGCTCTCCTGCCCCGATGACGTCGATGCCGGGGGCGCAGAGGTGCGCGAGGTAGCGCAGGGCGGGCAGGGTGATGCCGCGGTGCGGGTCGTTGGCGAACAGGGGGCGGCCGGTGGCGGTGCGGGAGGGGGCGATGACCCAGTTGTTGGAACCGTCGAGGCCTTGGCGGGGTGCCGTGTCGGCGGCCCAGGGC
>NZ_WMBF01000816.1:0-1483 GCF_019400875.1 Streptomyces anatolicus
ATCGTCGGGTGCGAGCAGTCCCGCGTCACGCAACTCCCCCCGCAGCCTGCTCTCTTCCTCGGGCTGAATGCTGCGCCAGGGGTGGAAATGTGCGGGTGTGGAACTGATGGTGCCCAGGTGCGCGGTGTCCCCGCTGGCAGCGACGAGGAGCTGCACGGTCCGGAAGAGTTCGGGCACTCCGGCGGGCGCCGTCGCCTCGGCGCTTGTCCGGACGTCGTCATCGTCTTCGTCGAGCGGATCGCCCGCGTAGTGCCGCAGATCGAGAACGGCCTCACGGATCGGCTCGGCCAGGTCGGGGCTCTTGCACTCGACGGCGGCGAGCGGGATGCCGTTGACGAAGAGGACGATGTCGAGAATGGAGAGCTCGCCGGAGCTGTTCACGAATCGGAGCTGGTCGACGACCGTGAAGTCGTTGAGGTCGACGCGATCCGGGTCCCACTCGATGTACTGCACGGTGGCGGAGGGCCCACCGTGCTCGGCGGAGGGCGCGTTGAGCACGTGCCCGTTGAGCAGAAGGTCGGTCGCGGCGAGGTTGGCGGTGAAGACGCCTTGCCCGAGCGGGACGGAGGCGAGCTCTTGGATGGAGCGCTCGATGTCATCGCGATCCATCCACGGCACGCCGTCGGCGGCACGGAGGTTGATGCGTCGCAGCGCGTCGGCCAGCTCGCCCTTGAGCAGCGGCATGCCGGCGTCGAGCGTGCCGACGTCCGCGCCGGACCGGTGCTGCCACCTCATGGCCTTCAACTGCGCGACGAACGGCCGCTCCACCTCGTCCCGCTCCACCTGTGCCACCGTGAACCCGCGCCTCTCTTCGCACAAATGCCCTGGTGGTCCATTGTGCGCTTTGGGTGCGGAGTGCGGGAGGGGAATCCGGGGCTCAGATGGCGAGGCCCCTGTCCGTCTCTCTCTTCTCCTCCTCTTCCTCTTCCTCTTCGTCGACCTCCTCTTCGGGATCGTCGTCGCACGCGGGTGCGGGGAGGCGGGCCCCGCGGCTGCGGGCGATCCGGGTCACGTCTCGCAGGGACTCGGCCATGCGGGCTGCCAGGTAGCGAAGCTGGGGCGCGGTGGCCTTCGGATCGTCGACCAAGTCGCCGACGTAGCCGGGAAGTTCGTCGGCCATGCCGAGCTGGATGGATTCGATGTTGTCGGCGATACGGGAGACATGGCCGGTTCCGTCACCGATGAGGTAGCAGGGGTTGCCGTCGGGGGTGGACCAGGGGAGGAGACGAGGAGCGGTTGTGCCGGTGGAGGAGGTCCCGGCGGCGTTCGGCGCGATCACGCGGCGGCCACCTCGATGCCATGGATGTGGCGGGGGCCTACGTCGACGCCGTGCACGGCGAGCCACAGGGCACGGCGGCGGGAGCGTTGACGCTTGGCTTCCTCGCGCTGTTCGCGGGTGAGGAGGTAGGGGCGGACGAGGGGACTGTTTTCGCCGCACAGGATGGTGTGGTGCCAGCGAGGGCGGTGCGGGAGGGGGCGGTGC
>NZ_WMBF01000817.1:0-1475 GCF_019400875.1 Streptomyces anatolicus
GCCCGGATGGTTGTCGGGTGGGGGTGGGGGGTTCTCGTTCATGAGTGGCGTGGTGTCGTTGCTCTGCCGTGGCGGCGGCTTCGTGAGCGCGGGCCCCTGGGGGTGTCGCTGGCCCTCTTCGCCGCCGTCGCGGTGACCGGACTGCACGCGTTCCAGCAGACCGCCGTCGGCGCCGACGTGCTGCGGGTGGTCAGTGAGGTGCGGGGTGACCAGCCGGTCTGGCTCACTCTGCTGCGTACGCCCGTATCGGTGTTCGTACCCGCGGTGGATCTGCCCGTGTGGGGCGGGCTGCCTCGGCTGGTTCTGGCATTCGCGCTCGCCGAACTCCTCTTCGGCCGTGTACGCACCCTGGTGGTGGCGTACGCGGTCACGCTCGCCGGGACGTTCGGGGCGCGTGTGATGATCGCGCTCGGGCCCGAACGGCTCGGGCTCCCCGGCAGCGCCGCGCACGCCGTGGACACCGGGACCTCCGCCGCCATCGTCGGCCTCTTCGCCTACGCGGCCGTGATCCTGCGGGCTCCCGTGCTCTTCGTCGCCGCCGTGGTTCCTACGGTGGTGGGTTCGTGCGCTGAGCCGGATCTCGCGGGGCGTGAGCATCTGATCGCTGTTGCCGTTGCCGTGGTCCTCGGGGGCGTCGTGTCGTACCGGAGGCGGGTCCTCCGTCGGCCGGGGCCGCCCGTTGTCAGTGGCCGCTGCCAGAATCGGTGGCAGGTGATCAGGCAGGCGTTCATCGGTGGCAGGTGATCAGGGAGGCGGTCGGAGATGGCAGTTCTCGACGCACGGGAGGCGCTGGCCGTGGCGGTGACCGGGGCGATCCGGGGCGGTCATGTCCCGGCGCTCCAAGAACTGCTCGACGCGCATCCGGTCCTGGCCTCCTCTGGTATCAGGCAGGAGGGTGAGGCCGCGGGGACGCGCAGTCTGCTGCACATCGCCACGGACTGGCCGGGGCACTTCCCTTCGGGGCCCGAGGTAATCCGCGTCCTGGTCGCCGCGGGCGCCGACCCCGACGCCCGTTTCGTGGGCGCCCACGCGGAGACGCCGCTGCACTGGGCTGCGAGCAATGACGACGTGGCGGCGGTGGACGCCCTTATCGCCGCCGGTGCGGACATCGAGGCGGACGGAGGGGTCATCGCGTACGGCACGCCGTTGGCCGACGCGCGGGGGTTCGGCCAGTGGCGGGCGGCGCGGCGGCTGCTGGAGCACGGGGCGCGGACGACCTTGCAGGACGAGGCGACGCTAGGGCTGCTGGATCGCGTCCGGGCCCGCGTGGCGGCGGACCCGCCGAGCCCCGACGACCTCGACAGCGCGTTCTGGGGCGCTTGCCGTGGCGGGCAGTTGGGCACGGCGCGCCATCTGCTGGAGCGGGGCGCCGCGCTCGACCGGGTCGGGTACGAGGAGATGACACCACTGGACGCGGCCGTCGCGGCGGGCGCGGAGGACGTCGTCGCGTGGCTGCGGGGGCGGGGGGCTAGGAC
>NZ_WMBF01000818.1:0-1470 GCF_019400875.1 Streptomyces anatolicus
GGCTTCTTCGGCGACGTGCCGGGCCTGATCGGTCACATCCAGGGCGGCAAGCTCAAGCCGCTGGGCATTGCCGCGCCCACGCGCCACCCGCTCTTGCCCGATGTGAAGACGCTGGCCGAGCAGGGCATCACCGGGGTCGAGTCCAACAACTGGTACGGCATCGTAGCGCCCGCCACCACGCCGGCCGCCACGGTGGACAAGCTGAACCAGGCTTTGCGCGCCACGCTGGACAACGCCGCCGTGCGCGCCAAGCTGGAGAAGTTCGGTGCCCAGGCCGCGCCCAGCACCCCGCCCGCCGGAACGTCGACGCTAGCTGTGGCCCAGCTCCTCGCCGGGCCCCTCCACCGAGACCGACCCCGAATCCGCCGAAGGCCGAAGCGGCAACACATCCACCCGAGTCTCATCGAGCACCGGCGGCGCCGGCCGCGGCGGCTTCGGCATGACCGCCGCCTCGGAGTGCCCCCCGCACCCGTACGAAAGGGAGACCACATGCCCGTCCGCGGGCCCGAACTCATTGGCGCACACCCCGAACGCCTGCCCGAGCGATCCCCCGATAGCGACCAGGAACCCACAGCTGACGCACGCCGCGGGCGCCGCCTGCGCCATCGGCGTCTTCGCGCCGTGCGACTCCTCCCAGCGGTCGGCGGCGACATGCAGCCCGTACCGCGAGAGGACCCGCGCCCTGCGCATACCCAGCTCATCGGCGATCGCCGCGATCGAGCCCCGCGCCGGGGCGACCAGCAGCTCGGCGGGCGAGCCCGCCGTGACCTCCGCGTCCTCGGCCTCGGCCAGCTCCGCCATCTCCTGCGAGACGATGGAGTTCGGCGGCGGCTCCTCCTCGCCCGTGAAACCGGGCTCCAGACGCAGATCCTCCGCGTCCGTAGGCAGCAGATCACCGGGACCCATGTCCCCGGGCCGCAGCCGCTCGCTCCAGGGCACCCACTCGGGGGCCAGCAGGGCGTCGGGTCCCGGCAACAGGACCGTCTCGTCGAGCGTGACGACCTTCGCCCGCGAGGCGCGGGCCACCGTCACCGCCCAGCGCCAGCCGCGGTAGCCGAACTCCTTGCACTCGAACATGTGCGTGACGACGCGGTCGCCCTCGACGACGACCTCGACATGCTCACCGACCACCCCCGGCGCGGCGGCCTCCTCGGCCGCGGCGCGCGCGAGGCCGACCGCCTCGGCGCACAGGCGGTCGGGCGTACGCGGGGTGCGCGGGGTACGGCTTCGCGTTGTCGCTGCGCTCACAGGTATCGCTTCTCTCCTACGCCGTCTCACGAGTGCGCCACCCTTACGCGGGGGGCGGACGGAGCGGACCAGGGGGCCGCGTCAACGTCCGCGCCCGACGTTCTCAGGCGCACCTACGTCACCCATTCTGCGGGATGACCGAGAGGCGCGCGGCCGAGAACAACCGCCGCGGCGCGCTACGCACGCTACCTTCTCCTGGCCCCTGGGCCTACACCGACGTAC
>NZ_WMBF01000102.1:0-17434 GCF_019400875.1 Streptomyces anatolicus
TGCGGGGGCTGGTGGGCCTGCGGAGCCTGCTGGCCCTGAGGCTGCGGAGCGGGCGGCTGGGGGAACCCGTAACCGGCTTGCGGCGCGGGAGCCACGGGTGCGAGCCCCGGCCCAGGAGCGGGGTGCTGCCCACTCGGCATCGGCTGCTGCCCATGGGGAGAGGGCGGCTGCGGGAACCCATAACCGGCCTGTGGCACCGGAGCGGCGGGCGCGGCAGGCGCGGGAGCAGGCGCCGGCGCGGCGGCCGGAGCGGAGTTCTGCGCGGGCGGCAAGGGCGCACCCGGTACCGACTGCGGGAACCCATACCCGCCCTGCGGAGCCTGTCCCGGCACATCGGCGACCGGAGCGTTGGGCGAAGGAGCCCAGGCCCCGGGGGCAGGCTGCTGCGGAGCCTGCGGCTGAACCGGCGCGTGAGGCTGAGGTTGAGACTGAGGCGGCTGAGGCGGCTGCGGCAGGGGAGCGGCAGTCACGGGCGGCGGAGTCTGCGCCTGAACAGGCTCGGGGACGGCCGTCGGAGCGGGAGCAGGCGCAGGCGCGGGCGCAGGGGCGGGAGCAGGCGCAGGCGCGGCTTCGGGCACGGCCTGAACCGGCTGCTGCACGGGCGCCGGAGTCTGCGTAGGCGCGGGCCACTGCGGCGCCGAGGCGGGAGCGGCGGGCTGATAGGTGGGCGGCAAGGGCGGAAGCCCACTCTGCGACGCAGGCGCAGGCGAGGGCGCGGGAGGCGGAGCCCAGGAGGACGGCACAGCATCCTGCACGTCACCGGCACCACCCTCACCATCGCCACTGTCATCAGCGCTCACGGAGGGCACAACATCCTCAGGCTCGGCCTCACGGACACCCGCACCGGCGCCCGCGCCTTCCTCACCTGCGGCACCTACGACGGACGCGGCACCGTCCACCTCATCGTCCCGCGAGGAGCCCCCCTCACCGGACAAGTCGGAGCCTTCGACGCTGTCCTCGACGGAAGACACGTACGGAGGTTCCACCGCCTGCTCAGAGGCGGCGGCACGCTCCTCGATCTCGCGCTGGAGAGCACGCGCGGAGAACCGCATGGTGGCGCCACTCTCAAGATCACCGCCCCCGAGATCCCCGGAGGGAGCCTCGCGCTCGGTGTCACCCACGGCAGGCGCAACCGGAGCCGAATCCGCAGCCAAAGCCTCCTGGACCTCGGCCTCACCCTTCGCCTCCGCCTGCTCGGCCTCAGCCTCGGAGTCAGCCAAAGCCTCGACCTCGCCCTTAGGCACAACCCCAGTCACGTGCACGGAAGCGGCAGGCCCGGCAAGGGCGGTGCTCCAGTCGGTGGCCCCGCCACCGGAAGACGCGGCGGGCGGCACATCGGCTGCCCCCTGCTCATCGTCCCGGGCGACCGGTTCGAACCCACTTCCCACGGGAAGCTTCGGCACCACACTGGGAACGGCATTCGAGGGCGCGTCCGACGGCGGCACGACAGGAGCGGGCGGAACCGGCCCGGTGGGCGGAGCCAGGGGCGGCGCGGCAAAAGAAGGAGTGGCAGGAGCGGGAGCCGGCGAAGCAGGAGCAGAAACCTCCGGAGCAACCTCAGAATCCCCCGAGGCCCCCGAAGCACCCTCAGCCGTCTCCGAAGCAGCAGTCCCACCCACCCCCGACGGAGACGAAGCGGGCGGAGTCGAAACAGACGGAGTCGAAACAGGCGGAGTCGAAACGGGCGTCGCGGAAGGATCCGCAGCGCTCTCCCCCGCACTCCCCGAAGCGTTCTGCGTATACCAGGCGGGCGGCGCGTAGTCGATGGTGAACTCGCCCGTCGTCTCGGCGGCGGACTCCGCGTCGGACTGATCATCGACGGGTGAGTCCCAGCCCCCGCGGATCTCGTCCCGATCGCTGTTCACAATGCCTCCTGGTGTGGTCGAGCACCCTCGTGCCGTGGTGGGGGGCGACCGTTCCTGTCGTCCGATCCGCCTGGCTCTCCCCGTTGAGGACGCACGCGACCCGCTCGCGGGTTTCCGGCGCAACGCCCTGCCCCAGACTAATCACCAAAACCACCGGCACGTCAGGGCAGCCCACCCCACCAGCGTTGTTCATTGCGCCACGCCCCACCCCTGAACGATCCGCGTACATCAAACCGTGACGGACAAATCCCTCAACGGCCGACACCGCACCCCGAATTGCACGATGCCCCGCAGGTCAGTCCATCCGGTGAGCCGTACCCAACAATCCGGTCTCGGCATCGGTGGTCCGCGTCATCACGTACTGCCGATCACGATCGGCACACCACAAGGTCACCCCACATGTGAGACCTGGCGCGACCCTTGCCCGCCGGAGCCGGGAAGGCCTGGCACGGAGTCGAGAAGAGCAGCGGGTACCGCCGCTGTCCGCACATGAGAGGGCAAGAGCGATGAGCGCTGATTACAGCAATGACGATCTGACCAAACTGGCGGACAAGGTCCGCAACTTCCACACCGACGTGAGCAAGCGCGTCACGTCGCTCAACTCGGTCGTGGACATGATTCAGGCCGGCTGGAAGGGCGCGGCGGGCAAGGAGTTCGACACCCTGCAGCGAGGTGTGAACCTGCACCTGAAGAAGCTCCAGGACAACCTCCAGGACAACCTCGTCGACTTGGAAGACGTCATGCGGATGAGCGTGAAGGGCTTTGACGGCCACGAGCAGGAGCGGATCGCTCAGATCCGCAAGGTGGACAACTCGTACGAGGTACCGAGCAAAATCATCGACGACGCCTGAGGAATCGTCGACCACGCCTGAGAAGCCGCGGCCGGAAGCCAAGGAGTACCGCAGCTCTTGAACGAATCGGTCGCCGGCTACCAGGACACGGACAAGGGCAACGCCTGGCGATTCCGAATGCTGAGCTGAGCCCTGCGCGAACGCCGCGAGGCGCACGGCGGGCGTGAGAGGGGGAGGGGAGTCCGGGGACAGACACACACCCGGACTCCCCTCCCCTCTGCACTCACGTCTACGAGAAGCACACGAGCTCATCGCTCACCGCTCACCCGGCAGGGCTGGCCCCGTCGGCCGGCAGCCCACCGTTTCGCGTGGTCGGCTCCAGGTCGAACTCCCCGTCCCGCGCCCCGAGCACGAAGGCCTGCCACTCGGCCTCGGTGTAGCGCAGCACGGTCTCCGGGTCCAACGACGACCGCATCGCGACGGCACCCTCGGGCAGGTACGCGATCTCGACCCGCTCCTCGGCCTCCTCCGTACCGGGCGCGCTGTGCCACTCGACCCCCGAGATATCAAGGGCGTAGAGCTCGTCCTTCTCCCGCTCCTTACGCGCCTTGACGTCCTCGTCCTCTCCCTCGCCCATGACGAACCGGCCCCTTCCCGACGTACGAACTTACGGTGGGCTCAGCCTACTTGGCGGGTGCCCACTATTTGGCTGACGTCGGCAGGTTGTCCGGCACCTCGGGTGCGTTCTCGCAGTCGAAGGCCTGTGCGACTACTCGAGCGGAACGGAGGAGATGGGTGAGGTAAGTGGCGGGATCGTCGTCATTCGTGAGCGAATCAACCAGAGTGCCTTCGACCGGCATCCCTGCACTCTGCCGTGCGGAGGCGCCCGGGACATCACACTTCACGTAGATGTTGTATTCAATGATTCCGCGTCGATTCTCGCCATGGACCAGCTTGACGACGGAGTTCACCGGCGTCACAGTCCGAGCTTCGGAAACCTTGGATTCTTTGGAGAAGGGGAAGTCAAAAGGGAATAGGGACGGGCCGTATCGAATCTCATATGTACGCCTGGAGTCCCGAATGTCTGTACGCGCTTCGCGCAGCTCGGACTCCAGGTACGAAGGAATCTCTCTGAAGCAGGTTCCGGCCTCGCGGTTGCCTCGTTCTTTTCGGAGCTGCAGGAACTCACCATGAAAACACTTGCTGCGAACAGCGCGACGACCGTCGGGCGCCTCACTACCCCCACCCCCGAATGTCGTCGGTATCCGTTTCTTTACGTCCCATCGCCCGACGGCCCCGGGCGCCGCGACCACCGCGATCATCAGGTCGTCGGGCCCGTGCAGAGTGGCGAGCTGGGCGACCAGCGCGCGTGCCGTGCCCTGTGCGGACTCGGGCTCTCCGGAGACCGTCAAGATGGCTCCCGCGGCCAGCGGCTCCAGCTCGTCGACCGGCGCCGTCTCCGGCGCGACCAGGGGAGTGGACAGTTGCTGCGGGCCCAGACCCACCCGCACCTGCCCGAAGTCCCGGTCCCCGACGCGCCGCTCCCACAGTCGGCTGCCCTCGGCGACCACCGACCACAGCTGCTCGGGAGAGGGGTGCAGAGAGAACTGGGTGTCGCGCTGCTTGAGTGCGGTCCTGCGCACCGTACGCCGCGTCTGGGCAAGGTACTTGAGGTAATCGCGGCGTACGTCCGCCATTTGCCCCTGCGTACCCCGCCGGTACCTGACGACCTGGGCCACGACCATCGCGACCGTCGATACCAGCATCACCACACCCATGATCCGCATGAACGGGTGGGCGTTGGGCGACGCGAAGAAGAAGACCACCGACGAGCCCATGCCGAGCGTCGGCAGCACCTGCATCAGCACGCCCTCCTGCTGCCCGCGCGGCAGTTCGGGCCGAGCCGCCAACTGCAGCTCGTCTGTGGGCGCTTCGGGTGGCAGTACCGCGTGGTGGGCGCTTGATGACGATCTGGCTCACCGGAACGTCAATCCCCCTATATGGACAGGCAGTTCCGTACCTCTGCCCTGGCCGCGTCGGTCTCCCTCCGCATGGGTGGCGATCCTACGTGCAGGCACTGACAGGGCGTAGCGGAAGGGTGACGCACGCATCGTGCACAACCGCGAATCAGGGGGTCGGACAAGGTGAGTTCGCCCGCAGCGACCGGTTTCTGCAGGGTCACCGTCGTCGCGCCCGACAGCCGCATCGACGTCGCTCTGCCGGAGGACATCGCGGTGGCGGACATCTACTCCCAGGTGTGCCGGCTGACCCGCCAGACCCAGCCGGTCGGCACACCGGCCGGCTACCACCTCGTACGCCAGGACGGCACCGTCCTGGACGGCTCCCGGACACTCGCCGCCCAGCGGGTGCTTGACGGCGAGGTGCTCAGCCTGCGGCCCTTCGCCATGTCGCTGCCGCCCGCCGTGTACGACGACGTCGCGGACGCGGTCGCCTCCGCCGTGGTCCAGGACCGCAGGCTGTGGAGAGACGCACTGCTGCGCGGCGCCGGCCTGACCGGAAGCTTCCTGGTCCTCCTTCTGATGGCCTTCGTGCTCTGGTCCGCCGATCCCGTGCGCCACGACATGAACGGCCTGCCGGGCATCCTCGCGGGCGGCATGGGCCTGCTGCTCCTCGCCTTCGCCGGCGTACGCGTACGTGTCTACGAGGACCGTGCCGTCGGTGCGGTCCTGGGGCTCGCCGCCCTGCCGCTCCTCCTCGTCGCCGGATCGGGGATCATCGCCCCGGACGCGGGGCACGGACCCGGCCGCCTGCAGTTCCTCCTCGGCTGCGTCACCGTGCTCGTGGCGTCGGTCATGCTCGTCGTTGTCTCTCCCGGCAGCGACGCCCCCTTCGTAGCGGCCACATTCCTGTCGGCGGCAGGCGCCCTCGCGGCCTTCGTCGCGATCCTCACCGAGGCCACACCCGCCGAGGCCGCCGCGGTCACCGCCCCGGTGACCATTGCCCTCGTCGCGTTCCTGCCGGGCCTGTCCGCCCGGTTCGCCGGACTGCCCATCGGCTATGCCCCGCCGCGAAGCTCCGTGCGGGAGGACTTCGACGCCGACCTGAACCAGGCCGTGGTCCCCGGCCCTCTCGACGCGGCCCGGATCGCGGCCCAGGCCCGGCGCGGCCACGAGCTGCTGCTCGGCCTGGTGGCCGGCTCGGCCTCCGTCGTCGTGGGCTCGGCCGTCGTCCTCGGCTTCTCGGGGAACGTGTGGGGGCAGCTCCTGGCGCTCGCGACGGGCCTTGCGACCCTGCTCCGCGCCCGGCTCTTCCGCTACACCTCGCAGGTCGTGTGCGTACTGGGGGCGGGCATCGCCGCCATCGCCCTGCTGCTCATCGGCCTGGCGCTGAACCCGCCCGGCGACGCCATGCGGGAGCTGATCCTCCACGGGAACCACGGCCCCATGGAGCTGCGCGCGGTCTGGCTCACCGCCGCCATCGCGCTGGGATGCGCTCTGCTGACAGCCACCGCATTGATCATTCCGGCGAAGGGGCTCTCCCCCTTCTGGGGCCGCCTCCTCGACCTGACGGAATCGGCGATACTGCTCTCTCTGGTCCCGCTGTGCCTGGCCGTCCTGGATGTCTACGACGCGGCCCGCTCCCTGACCAGCTGAACAGTGCGGCGTCACCCATGGGCAAACCCCCCACAAGCCGACTGGTACCCTGTGAAACAACCGCCTGTATGCGCACCCCCGGATCCCCAGGGACCCGGACCCGAGTCCGTCCAGGACCCGACCCCGCGCCCGGCGGCCCATCACCGCCTCCCGAGTCACGGAAGCTCCCCTGAGATGTAGACCAGGGGCACTCGGAGGCACTCGAAGACCCACGAGGAGTACGCGTGTCGCTCGACACTGCTACGAAGAAGCAGATCATCACCGAGTTCGGCCAGAAGGAGGGCGACACCGGCTCCCCCGAGGTCCAGGTCGCCATGCTGTCGCGCCGGATCTCGGACCTGACCGAGCACCTCAAGACCCACAAGCACGACCACCACTCCCGTCGTGGTCTGCTGATCCTGGTCGGCCAGCGTCGCCGCCTGCTGCAGTACCTGGCCAAGAAGGACATCCAGCGCTTCCGTGCCCTGGTCGACCGCCTCGGCATCCGCCGCGGTGCGGCGGGCGCCAAGTAAGACGCCGTGAAGGGAGCGGTTCCCACTCGAAGCACTCGAAGGGGGCCGCTCCCTTTGCTGTACGTGCGCGGTGTCACCGACGCTTTGTAGTCTGGTGATACCCAGCACGACTCGCTGGGTAGGCGAGTACTAGCAACAACCTCATAGGCACCACCCACGAGGGAGAGGCGCACCTCGCCGCCGCCGGTCCTCGGTAGTGGCCCCCGGGAGATTCCCCGGGTGCTTCGATCGAAGACCGGCCCGCACACACGGCGCGCTTCTCCACACAGTCCCGGTCCACGCAGGACCCACCCGGTCCACGAAGGACCGCCACGGGACGCCGCCCCGGGCCACACGGGCCCAGGGGCGAGAAGACGAAACGTAGACACGTAGGAGAACAGTGGAGAACGAGACCCACTACGCCGAGGCCGTCATCGACAACGGCACGTTCGGCACCCGCACCATCCGCTTCGAGACGGGCCGGCTGGCCCGTCAGGCCGCCGGCTCCGCCGTGGCCTACCTGGACGACGACACGATGGTCCTCTCGGCCACCACCGCGTCCAAGAAGCCCAAGGACCAGCTCGACTTCTTCCCCCTGACGGTGGACGTCGAGGAGCGGCAGTACGCCGCCGGCAAGATCCCCGGCTCCTTCTTCCGCCGCGAGGGCCGGCCCTCCGAGGACGCGATCCTCACCTGCCGCCTGATCGACCGCCCGCTGCGTCCTTCCTTCAAGAAGGGCCTGCGCAACGAGATCCAGGTCGTCGAGACGATCATGGCTCTCAACCCCGACCACCTGTACGACGTGGTCGCGATCAACGCCGCCTCCTGCTCCACGCAGCTGGCCGGCCTGCCCTTCTCGGGCCCGATCGGCGGCACGCGCGTGGCGCTCATCAAGGGCCAGTGGGTCGCCTTCCCGACCCACACCGAGCTTGAGGACGCCGTCTTCGACATGGTCGTCGCCGGTCGCGTCCTCGACGACGGCGACGTCGCGATCATGATGGTCGAGGCCGAGGCCACCGAGAAGACCATCGAGCTCGTCAAGGGCGGCGCCGAGGCGCCGACCGAGGAGATCGTGGCCGCCGGCCTCGAGGCCGCCAAGCCCTTCATCAAGGCCCTCTGCAAGGCCCAGTCGGACCTCGCCGCCAAGGCCGCCAAGCCCGTCGGCGAGTTCCCGATCTTCCTCGACTACGAGGACGACGTGCTGGAGGCCCTGACCGCCGCGGTCAAGACCGAGCTGGCCCAGGCGCTCACCATCGCCGGCAAGCAGGAGCGCGAGAGCGAGCTGGACCGCGTCAAGGCGCTGGCCGGCGAGAAGCTGCTCCCGAAGTTCGAGGGCCGCGAGAAGGAGATCTCCGCCGCGTACCGCTCGCTGACCAAGACCCTGGTCCGTGAGCGCGTCATCAAGGAGAAGAAGCGGATCGACGGTCGCGGCGTGACCGACATCCGTACGCTCGCCGCCGAGGTCGAGGCCATCCCGCGTGTGCACGGCTCCGCCCTGTTCGAGCGTGGCGAGACCCAGATCCTGGGTGTCACGACGCTGAACATGCTCCGTATGGAGCAGCAGCTCGACACGCTCTCCCCGGTGACGCGCAAGCGCTACATGCACAACTACAACTTCCCGCCGTACTCCACCGGCGAGACCGGCCGCGTCGGCTCCCCCAAGCGCCGCGAGATCGGCCACGGCGCGCTCGCCGAGCGCGCGATCGTGCCGGTGCTGCCGACGCGCGAGGAGTTCCCCTACGCGATCCGTCAGGTCTCCGAGGCGCTCAGCTCGAACGGCTCGACGTCCATGGGCTCGGTCTGCGCCTCCACCATGTCGCTGCTGAACGCCGGTGTGCCGCTGAAGGCCGCCGTCGCCGGTATCGCCATGGGTCTGATCTCCCAGGAGATCGACGGCGAGACGCACTACGTCACCCTCACCGACATCCTCGGTGCGGAGGACGCCTTCGGTGACATGGACTTCAAGGTCGCCGGTACGAAGCAGTTCGTGACCGCGCTCCAGCTCGACACCAAGCTCGACGGCATCCCCGCCTCGGTCCTGGCCGCCGCGCTGAAGCAGGCCCGTGACGCGCGTCTGCACATCCTGGACGTCATGAACGAGGCCATCGACGTCCCGGACGAGATGTCCCCGAACGCCCCGCGGATCATCACGGTCAAGATCCCCGTGGACAAGATCGGTGAGGTCATCGGCCCCAAGGGCAAGATGATCAACCAGATCCAGGAGGACACCGGCGCCGACATCACGATCGAGGACGACGGCACGATCTACATCGGTGCCGCGCAGGGCTCGCAGGCCGAGGCCGCCCGCGCCACGATCAACGGCATCGCCAACCCGACCATGCCCGAGGTCGGCGAGCGCTACCTGGGCACCGTCGTGAAGACGACGACCTTCGGCGCGTTCGTCTCGCTCATGCCGGGCAAGGACGGTCTGCTGCACATCTCGCAGATCCGCAAGCTCGCCGGCGGCAAGCGCGTGGAGAACGTCGAGGACGTCGTCGGCGTGGGCCAGAAGGTCCAGGTCGAGATCGCCGAGATCGACTCCCGCGGCAAGCTCTCCCTCATCCCCGTCATCGACGGCGAAGAGGGCGACGAGCAGGCCGCCGACCAGAAGGACGACACCGACAAGTGACGTCGCGTAGCACCACGACGACGGCCCGCACCTCCTCGGAGGCGCGGGCCGTCGCCCGTACCCAAACCCTCATCAAGGGCGAGCACGGCATCGGCACGGTCCGCAGGACGACCCTCCCCGGAGGCCTGCGCGTCGTCACGGAGACCCTGCCCTCCGTCCGCTCGGCGACCTTCGGCATCTGGGCGAACGTCGGCTCACGCGACGAGACCCCGTCGCTGAACGGCGCCACGCACTACCTGGAGCACCTCCTCTTCAAGGGCACCAAGAAGCGCAGCGCCCTGGACATCTCCTCCGCGCTCGACGCGGTCGGCGGCGAGATGAACGCCTTCACGGCGAAGGAGTACACGTGCTACTACGCGCGCGTGCTCGACACGGACCTGCCGCTCGCCATCGACGTCGTCTGCGACATGCTGACGGGCTCCCTGATCCTGCAGGAGGACGTCGACGCCGAGCGCGGAGTCATCCTCGAAGAGATCGCGATGACCGAGGACGACCCGGGCGACTGCGTGCACGACCTGTTCGCGCACACGATGCTCGGTGACACCCCCCTCGGCCGCCCGGTCCTCGGCACCGAGGAGACGATCAACGCCCTCGATGCCGACCGCATCCGCCGCTTCTACAAGAAGCACTACGACCCCACCCACCTGGTGGTCGCCGCCGCGGGCAACGTGGATCACAACAAGGTCGTACGCCAGGTCCGCGCCGCCTTCGAGAAGGCCGGCGCCCTCGGCCGCGCCGACGCCACCCCGATGCCCCCGCGCCAGGGCTCCCGCGCCCTGCGCACCGCGGGCCGCGTCGAGCTGATCAACCGCAAGACCGAGCAGGCCCACGTCATCCTCGGCATGCCGGGCCTGGCCCGCACCGACGAGCGCCGCTGGGCGCTCGGCGTCCTGAACACCGCGCTCGGCGGCGGCATGTCGTCCCGCCTCTTCCAGGAGGTCCGGGAGAAGCGGGGCCTGGCCTACAGCGTGTACTCGTACACCTCGGGCTTCGCCGACACCGGCCTCTTCGGCGTGTACGCGGGCTGCCGCCCGAGCCAGGTGCACGACGTGCTGAAGATCTGCCGCGACGAGCTGGACCAGGTCGCCGAGCACGGTCTGTCGGACGACGAGATCGGCCGCGCCATCGGCCAGCTCGCCGGCTCCACCGTCCTCGGCCTCGAGGACACCGGCGCCCTGATGAACCGCATCGGCAAGAGCGAGCTGTGCTGGGGCGAGCACATGTCGGTGGACGAGATGCTGGCCAAGATCTCGGCGGTCACCCCCGACGAGGTGCGCGAGGTGGCCCGCGACGTCCTCGGACACCGGCCGTCCCTGGCGGCCATCGGCCCGCTCAAGGACAAGCAGGCGGCCCGCCTCCAGGAAGCGGTCGCGTAGTCCCGCGAAGCGGTCTCGTACTCCCGTAAGGGATCGACCTAAGGAATGAAGGACATGAGCAAGCTGCGCGTGGCGGTCATCGGAGCCAGGGGCCGCATTGGCTCCGAGGCCGTGAAGGCCGTCGAGGCCGCCGACGACATGGAACTGGTCGCGGCGCTCGGCCGGGGCGACAAGCTGGAGACCCTCGCGGAGTCCGGCGCCCAGGTCGCGGTCGAACTGACCCACCCCGACTCGGTGATGGCCAACCTCGACTACTGCGTGGGCCACGGCATCCACGCCGTGGTCGGCACCACGGGCTGGACCGACGAACGCCTCGCGCGGCTGCGTACGTCGCTGGAGGCGTCCCCGGGCACGGGCGTGCTCATCGCCCCGAACTTCTCCATCGGCGCGGTCCTGACGATGAGGTTCGCGCAGCTCGCGGCGCCTTACTTCGAGTCCGTCGAGGTCATCGAGCTGCACCACCCGAACAAGGCCGACGCCCCCAGCGGCACCGCCACGCGCACCGCCCAGCTCATCGCCGAGGCCCGCAGGGAAGCGGGCAGCGCCCCGCAGCCCGACGCCACGTCGACCGCCCTGGACGGCGCCCGCGGCGCGGACGTCGACGGCGTACCGGTGCACTCCGTGCGCCTGCGCGGCCTCCTCGCCCACCAGGAGGTCCTGCTCGGCGGCGAGGGCGAGACCCTGACCGTGCGGCACGACTCGCTGCACCACAGCAGCTTCATGCCGGGCATCCTGCTCGGCGCGCGCCGCGTGGTGAGCACCCCGGGGCTGACCTTCGGCCTCGAACACTTCCTGGACCTCGGCTGACCAGGGAAGCGACCCCCATGCGAGCGAAGATCACCTACGCCGTCACGGCCGCCGTCCTGGTCGTCTACTTCGTCCTGGTCGGCAGCCGAGGCGTGCTCCTGATACAGCACGGCACCGCGCTCACCGTCACCTTCGGCGTCGCGGTGCTGATCCTGCCGTTCATCGGCATCTGGTTCCTCTGGAAGAACACCCAGTTCGTCCAGCGCGCCAACCGCCTCGCCGCCGAACTGGAGGCCGAAGGCGGCCTGCCCGTCGACGAGTTGAGGCGCACGCCCAGCGGCCGCATCGACCGCGACTCGGCCGACGAGGTCTTCGCCCGCCGCAAGGCCGAGACCGAGGACGCGCCGGACGACTGGCGCTGCTGGTTCCGCCTCGCCGTCGCCTACCACGACGCGCGGGACACCCCGCGCGCGCGAAAGGCCATGCAACGGGCGATCGCCCTGCACGCGGGCAAGCCGGTGAACGCCTGACCGAGCGGTGAACGGGCGATCAGGCGGTGGGCTCGTACTCGGCCGTGGTCCGGTACTCGTCGGCCCACACCTCGATGGAGTCCGCCGCCCGGTTGAACGCCTCGTGCCGCGCCAGGAAGTCGGCGTTCCGGTCGGTCAGCAACAACTGCTGCCCGTCGTCCGCCCGATCACGGCGTACGAGGATGAGGGCCTGCCCCTGCACCGTGCGGGGCAGCCCCAGCCACCGCACGGGCTGCTGCGCGGTGCGCACGGCCGCGATCTGCGTCCACGGCACGGTCCGCGTCCGCAGGAAGCCGACCTTGCGCACTCCGCGCGAGCTCACCCAGGTGCCCACGCGCAGCAGCCGCAGCGAGCCGACGACGAGGAGCACGGCGAGCCCCGCGCAGATGGCGGCACCCGCCAGGGAGTCCGCGAAAGCGATGATCACCGCGGCGAAGAGGATGTACGAGGCGAGCAGCAGCGACAGCGCGGCGGTGCCCACGCGCCAGGGGCCGGGGCGGTAAGGACGACGCCACTGATCGCGGTCGTCGAAGGGCAGCGCCGCGTCGTCCGCCGCGTCGTCGAAAGCGCGGTCCGCGGTCAGGAAAGGCAGGGGCACGGGCTGATCCTCACTCGATCCACGCACGGGCTGTGCCCGGTGAGGTTATCGAGCCGTGTCCCCTGCCACCACCCTTGGGGGTCCGGACGGGTCAGCGCCGCGGGTCCGGACCGTGCAGGTCAGCGACCGTCCGAGGCCTCGGACTGCTGAGTGTGGGCGGGCGACTGGTCGGCCGACATCGCGGGCATCCCGAAGAGCAGGGATCCCACGAGACCGGCCACGACGGTCAGGCCGATGAGCGTGCGGCCCATGATCTGACCGGCCGATGCGCGCTCACGCGGCGGGGGAGTGACATTGCTGCGGAACTTGTCGGCTTCGGCGATGAAGGCGAACGGGACGGGCTCTCGCCGACGGAACATGGGGCGCGCTTCTCCTCACGGGTATCGAACTTTCTCTCTCATCCAGACAGACGCTCGAATCGCCCAAAAGGTGCCCTGTTTCGGCAAATTAGTTGAAGAATGTCGTGGCGGGTCACCGAACGGCGGATTGTCAGTGCCTGGCCATAGAGTGGGCGCCGCCCGAGTGATGCACATGGAAGGACCCCGCCAGTGAGCGAGACCCCCACCGAAGACCTCAAGCCCAGCTTCCGCAGCGAGGTCACCGTCGAGCTGGTGAAGCACGCCGCCACCGACTCCGACGTCCTGTGGGCCGCCCGTGTCTCCACGGCGGGCGAGCAGTCGCTCGACGAGCTGCAGAAGGACCCGGAGCGCTCCAAGGGCCTGATCAACTACCTGATGCGGGACCGCCACGGCAGCCCCTTCGAGCACAACTCGATGACGTTCTTCATCAGCGCCCCCATCTTCGTCTTCCGTGAGTTCATGCGCCACCGCGTCGGCTGGTCGTACAACGAGGAATCGGGGAGGTACAGGGAGCTGGAGCCCGTCTTCTACGTCCCCGACGAGTCCCGCAAGCTGGTCCAGGAAGGCCGCCCCGGCAAGTACGTCTTCGTGGAGGGCACCCAGGCCCAGCAGGAGCTGACGGGCCGCGTCATGGAGGACTCCTACCGCCAGGCGTACGAGGCCTATCAGGAGATGCTCGCCGCGGGCGTGGCCCGCGAGGTCGCCCGCGCGGTGCTCCCCGTCGGCCTCTTCTCGTCGATGTACGCGACGTGCAACGCCCGTTCGCTGATGCACTTCCTCGGCCTGCGCACCCAGCACGAGCTGGCCAAGGTCCCGTCCTTCCCGCAGCGGGAGATCGAGATGGTCGGCGAGAAGATGGAGGAGTACTGGGCGGAACTGATGCCGCTCACCCACGCGGCCTTCAACAAGAACGGACGCGTGGCGCCGTAAGGCACTGATGTACGGACGGGCGGAGCGAAGTGTCCGTATTGCGGCACTTCGTGAAGTTCATCTAGCCTGATCAAACGGACCCGGCACTGCTTGAACCCCCGAGCAGGCAGTGCCGGGCTCCATACTTGTCAGGTCCGCTCACATCCCCCGAGGGGGGACCCCGCGCTGAGCAGCGAGTAGCGTGTTACCCATGGCTCCGACCTCCACTCCGCAGACCCCCTTCGGGAGGGTCCTCACCGCCATGGTCACGCCGTTCACGGCGGATGGCGCACTTGACCTCGACGGCGCGCAGCAGCTCGCCGCCCACCTGGTGGACGCAGGCAATGACGGCCTGGTCATCAACGGCACCACCGGTGAGTCCCCGACCGTGGGTGACGCGGAGAAAAACGATCTCGTACGAGCCGTAGTGGACGCCGTCGGAGACCGCGCCCACGTCGTCGCGGGCGTCGGCACGAACGACACCCGCCACAGCATCGAACTCGCCCGCGCAGCCGAGCAGGCCGGCGCGCACGGCCTCCTGACCGTCACGCCGTACTACAACAAGCCCCCGCAAGAGGGCCTGTTCCGGCACTTCACCGCGATCGCCGACAGCACCGCGCTGCCGGTCATGCTCTACGACATCCCGGGCCGCAGCGGCGTACCGATCAACACCGAGACGATCGTCCGCCTCGCCGAGCACCCCCGGATCGTCGCCAACAAGGACGCCAAGGGCGACCTCGGCCGCGCCAGCTGGGCCATCGCCCGCTCGGACCTGGCCTGGTACTCCGGCGACGACATGCTGAACCTCCCGCTCCTGTCGGTCGGCGCCTGTGGTTTCGTCTCCGTCGTCGGCCACGTCGTCACCCCCGAGCTGCGCGCGATGCTCGAAGCGCATCTCACGGGCGACGTCCAGAAGGCCACGGAGATCCACCAGAAGCTGCTCCCGGTCTTCACCGGCATGTTCCGCACGCAGGGCGTCATCACCACCAAGGCGGCGCTCGCCCTCCAGGGCCGCCCCGGGGGCCCGCTCCGCCTGCCGATGGTGGAGCTGACTCCCGAGGAGACGGCGCAGCTCAAGATCGACCTCGCCGCCGGCGGGGTACAGCTGTAACCACAGACTTCACAACTGAATAAGCGGAACCCGCGGGCGCGCGAGCAACACGAGCCGCCCGCACCCCACACAACAACTGCTAACGCACGAACGTCATACGCGCCACGTGCCTCGGAGGTACGTGGCGCGCGTGGTGAGGAGAGTCTTTTGAGTCATCCGCATCCTGAACTCGGCGCCCCCCCGAAGCTCCCGAAGGGCGGCCTGCGGGTCACCCCGCTGGGCGGCCTCGGTGAGATCGGCCGCAACATGACCGTCTTCGAGTACAACGGTCGTCTGCTGATCGTCGACTGCGGAGTGCTCTTCCCCGAGGAGGAGCAGCCCGGAATCGACCTGATCCTGCCGGACTTCACGTCCATCAGGGACCGCCTCGACGACATCGAGGGCATCGTCCTCACGCACGGTCACGAGGACCACATCGGCGGTGTCCCCTATCTCCTGCGCGAGAAGCCGGACATCCCGCTGATCGGCTCCAAGCTGACCCTCGCGCTCATCGAGGCGAAGCTCCAGGAGCACCGCATCCGTCCGTACACGCTCGAGGTCGTCGAGGGCGACCGCGAGCACCTGGGCCCGTTCGACTGCGAGTTCATCGCGGTCAACCACTCCATCCCGGACGCCCTGGCCGTCGCCATCCGCACCCCCGCGGGCCTGGTCGTCGCCACTGGTGACTTCAAGATGGACCAGCTGCCGATGGACGGCCGCCTGACCGACCTGCACGCGTTCGCACGGCTGAGCGAAGAGGGCATCGACCTCCTCCTCTCCGACTCCACGAACGCCGAGGTCCCGGGCTTCGTCCCGCCCGAGCGCGACATCTCGGGCGTAATCCGCGGCGTCTTCGCCGGCGCGCAGAAGCGCATCATCGTGGCGAGCTTCGCCAGCCATGTGCACCGCATCCAGCAGATCCTGGACGCCGCGCACGAGTACGGCCGCAGGGTCGCCTTCGTGGGCCGCTCGATGGTCAGAAACATGGGCATCGCCCGTGACCTCGGCTATCTCCGCGTCCCGCCGGGCCTCGTCGTCGACGTCAAGACGCTCGACGACCTGCCGGACAGCGAGGTCGTCCTGGTCTGCACGGGTTCGCAGGGCGAGCCCATGGCCGCGCTCTCCCGCATGGCCAACCGCGACCACCAGATCCGCATCGTCCAGGGCGACACGGTGATCCTGGCGTCCTCCCTCATCCCCGGCAACGAGAACGCGGTCTACCGCGTGATCAACGGCCTCACCCGCTGGGGAGCGAACGTCGTCCACAAGGGCAACGCGAAGGTGCACGTCTCCGGCCACGCCTCGGCGGGCGAGCTGCTGTACTTCTACAACATCTGCAAGCCCAAGAACCTGATGCCGGTCCACGGCGAATGGCGCCACCTGCGCGCCAACGCCGAGCTCGGCGCCCTCACCGGCGTCCCGCACGACCGCATCGTCATCGCCGAGGACGGCGTCGTCGTCGACCTCGTCGAGGGCAAGGCCAAGATCGTCGGCAAGGTCCAGGCCGGGTACGTGTACGTCGACGGCCTCTCCGTCGGCGATGTCGGCGAGCCCGCGCTGAAGGACCGCAAGATCCTCGGCGACGAGGGCATCATCTCGGTCTTCGTCGTGGTGGACTCCAGCACCGGCAAGATCACCGGCGGCCCGCACATCCAGGCCCGCGGCTCGGGCATCGACGACGGGGTCTTCACCTCCGTCATCCCGAAGGTCCAGGAAGTCCTGGAGAAGTCGGCCCAGGACGGCGTCGTCGAGCCCCACCAGCTGCAGCAGCTCATCCGCCGCACGCTGGGCAAGTGGGTGTCGGACAACTACCGCCGACGCCCGATGATCCTGCCCGTGGTCGTCGAGGTCTGACCCTCCTGACCGCGTGATCTCCGGAGCGGGGCACCTCGATTTGCATCGGGGCGCCTCGCTCCGTTAGGTTTACGGCTCCGCCCAACCGGGAAGCACCGCGCATCTACGTGCGAGGGGCCGACCCGAACGGGGCGGGAAATCCGACTCAGAACTTCTGATAAAGTCGGAGCCGCCGGAAAGGGAAACGCGAAAGCCGAAAGGCCGGAGCGGGAACCGGAAAGGCACCGAGGAAATCGGACACGAAAGAGTCTGATAGAGTCGGAAACGCAAGAACAAAAGAAACACCGAAGGGAAGCGCCCGGAGGAAAGCCCGCAAGGGTGAGTACAAAGGAAGCGTCCGTTCCTTGAGAACTCAACAGCGTGCCAAAAGTCAACGCCAGATATGTTGATACCCCGACCTGATCGGTTCCGATCGGGTTGAGGTTCCTTTGAAAAAGTCCTTCTTCGGAAGGCGCACAGCGAGGACGCTGTGAACGGACGGGATTATTCCTCCCGACCGTTCCGCTCTCGTGGTGTTCATCCCGATTACGGGAAAACATTCACGGAGAGTTTGATCCTGGCTCAGGACGAACGCTGGCGGC
>NZ_WMBF01000819.1:0-1458 GCF_019400875.1 Streptomyces anatolicus
CCTGAGGGCGAGGCGGCGCCGGGGGACGAGGTGACTCCGGGGGGTGAGCCCGCCTCGGGAAGCGACGCGGCTCTCGAGGGCGAGGACGCCGTGCGGATCGATCCCCTCGCCGTGCTCGCCGAGACCGCCGGATACGACGATCCCGAGCGCTGGTGGGAGGACGTCGTCGAGCACCGGGGGTCGGGCGCCGACGCGTTCGCGCCCTTCGAGGCGCTGGGAGAGGCCATGGGGGCGCTGCGCGAGGCGTACGAGGACGGTGGGCACGGACGCGACCTGGTGCGCGAGGCGCATATGCGGCTTCGGATGCGGGCCGCGCAGAAGGAGTTCGGTCCCGACCGGGTGGCCGTGGTGTGCGGGGCCTGGCATGTGCCCGCGCTGCGGCGCAAGGTCACCGTGGCCGCCGACCGGGCGCTGCTCAAGGGGCTCCCCAAGGTGAAGGCGGAGATGACGTGGGTGCCCTGGACGCACCGCAGGCTCTCCCGCGCCAGTGGGTACGGGGCGGGCATCGCGTCCCCCGGTTGGTACGGCCACCTGTTCGGCGCCCCCGACCGGCCCGTCGAGCGCTGGATGACGAAGGTCGCCCGGCTGCTGCGCGAGGAGGACCGGCTCGTGTCGTCCGCGCACGTCATCGAGGCGGTCCGGCTCGCCGACACGCTCGCCGCGATGCGGGGGCGGCCGCTGGCCGGGCTCACCGAGACGACCGACGCGGTGCGGGCGGTGATGTGCGAGGGCTCGGACGTACCGCTCGCCCTCGTGCACGACAGGCTCGTCGTCGGGGACGTGCTGGGGGAGGTCCCCGAGGCGGCGCCCGCGGTGCCGCTCCAGCGCGACCTGACCCGGCTCCAGCGCAGGCTGCGGCTGAAGCCGGAGGCCCTGGAGCGGGAGTTGGAGCTGGACCTCCGCAAGGAGACGGACGCGGCCCGCAGCACACTGCTGCACCGGTTGCGGCTTCTCGGCATCGGCTGGGGGGAGCCGGCGCGGTCCCGGGGGAGCACGGGGACGTTCCGGGAGGCCTGGCGGCTGCGGTGGGAGCCGGAGCTTTCCGTGCGGGTCGCGGAGGCAGGGGTGTGGGGCACCACGGTGCTGGGCGCGGCGACCGGAAAGGCGTCGGCCGACGCGGTCGGGGCGGTGGCCCTCGCCGATGTCACGGCGCTCGCCGAGCGGTGCCTGCTGGCGGAGTTGCCGGACGCGTTGCCCGTGGTGATGCGGGTGCTCGCCGACCGGGCGGCGCTGGAGGCGGACGTCGGGCACCTCGCGCAGGCGCTGCCCGCCCTCGTGCGGTCACTGCGGTACGGGGATGTGCGGGGGACGGACACGGCGGCTCTCGGCGAGGTGGCTCTGGGCCTCGCCGAACGGGTCTTCGTCGGGTTGCCGCCTGCCTCTACGGGGCTTGACGCGGAGGCGGCGCTGGAGATGCGGGGGCATGTCGACGCGGTGCACCAGGCGGTGGGGCTGCTG
>NZ_WMBF01000103.1:0-17423 GCF_019400875.1 Streptomyces anatolicus
CACCCCCTCCTCATCGACCGCTACGCCCGCTTCCCCGACCACCCCGGCCCCCGGATCACCTCGCTCGAGAGCCTGGCGGACCTCGTGGCCCACCTCCCGCTCGCCCTCCCGAAGGACGCACGATGACGCCCCCGACGCCCCACGACACGGCAGCCGACACGACGGTCGGCACGGAAGTCGGCACGGACGTCGGCACGGCAGTCGACACCGAAGCCGTGGCCCGCTCCGTCGCAGCCGAGCACGGGCTGGTACTTCGCGGACCGGCAGGCGAGGGAGTGGACTTCGTGGTCCACCGCGTCGGCCGCCCCGGGCTCGGCGACGCGGTCCTGCGCATCCCACGCCACCGGCAGTACCTCTCCCCGTACGGCGATGTCGGCAGCGCAGCCCTGGTCCGCCAGGAGCACGCGATAGCCGCCCACCTCGGCCCATTGGGGCTGCCGGTGGCGACGCCGCTGCGGCAGATCGAGCGCCCGGACGGACTCCTCGTCTCCCTCGCCGCCCACGTCGAACACGACGATGTCCCCCTCGACGGCCGTGACGTGGGCCGCTTCCTCGCGGCGCTGCATGCCGCGACGCCCCCGAGGACACCGCTCGCGTACCAGGCACCGGGGGATTTCACCGGCTTCTTCGTCAAGCGGCTGGGAGACCGGCACGCCAACCTGCGGCGCGCGGCCCCGTCCTTGCCGCCGCTGCCCGCACCCCTGCGCGTCACCGCGGCACTGGAGGCCGTGCGCACCCCGCACCGGCTGCTGCATCTCGATGTCCGTCGGCAGAACCTGCTCAGCCGCGGGGGCCGGCTCCAGGCGGTCGTCGACTGGTCCAACGCCCTCATCGGGCCGCCGCTCATGGAACTCGCCAGAGTCGCCGAGTACGCCCTGCTGCCCGACAACGGGATCGACGCGAGCGAGGTGCTCGCCGGCTACGCGGAGTCGACCGCCGTACCCGACCTGGAATCCCCGGCGGCCCTGCTGTACCGCCTGGACACCGCCATCATGCTCGCGCTGGTCTTCCACAGCGTGGCCCCGGACGCCGAGCGCGCCAAGATCCTCACTGGACGGGCGGAGCACCTTCTCGGGCTCCTGCACACCGCCGGGAACCCGGCGCGGCCAGTACGCCCCGTGACCGTGGCAGGACCCAGTACGACCCACGACCGAGGAGAGCGGCAGCACTGATGGACATCGTCGACCGCTACGGACTGACCGTCGCCGAACTCAGCACAGAGGAGGCACTTGACGTGGCCGGGCCCTGGCGCGGGCCCGCCGTCGACCTGCTGCGGGTGGTCGATCCGCACCCCCACGACCGGGCCGCCCTCACGGCCGCCGGATTCGCCGTGAAGCCGAGCTGGGTCAACTGGGTCGCTCCGCTACGGGACTCCGAAGCCGCGTTCCTCGGCGCTCTCGGCGCCAACGAGCGGCGCAAGGTGCGCCGGGGCCTGGACCTCGCCGCCTCGGCCGGGCTGAGCGTGCGGGTGCGGCCGGAGCTGGAGGAGGCCCCGCTCGAGGAGTTCCTCGGTGTGTACGAGGCGCAGGTCGCCGGCATGCGCAACGGCCTGAACCTGGCCCGCGCCGAGCAGCGGACGCTCCTGGAGCGCTCCGGCTCCCACATCGGCGTCTACGCGTACGAGGGGGGCCGCATGGTGGGCGGGTGCGTCTGCTGGGTGCGGGAGAAGGACTCACTCCTGCAACTGCGCTACGTGGCCACCGCCGCGGTCGACCAGCGCGGCGCCCTGACCCGCGCCCTCTACATGGCGGCGTTCCAAGCAGGCCGGGAGCTGGGCTGCACCCGCATGTCCCTGGGGAACGACACCTCTCTGTACGGCCACGTCACTTCCCCCGGCCTGTACGAGTTCAAGAAGCGGCTCGGCTTCACACCGCTGCCCTCGGGGACCGTCGACCCCGGGGCGGGCGGCGACGAGGCGGACCGCTTCGTGTCGCTGCGCGCGCTGACCGACCCCTCGCTGCTGCTCGCCTACGACGCGGGGTCCGGCACGGACGGCTCCAGGGGCTCCACGAGCCTTGGGCTGCGTGTCCTCGCCTCACGGGAGGACGTGGACGTGGCGCCGTACCGCGCGGACTTCCTCAGCGGGGTCACGGTGACCGTGATCCCGGAAGCGTCCCCGTACTAGGACCCCGTACGGAGACCCCGTACTAGGACCCGATGCGCTCGCGGCGCCTGGAGTGCCGGTGTGGGGTCCCGCAGTGCGCCCGGGCGGCCACCGCCGGCTGGGGCGGCACGGCGGGCAGCGTCTCCAGGGCGCGGCCCGGCCCGGGCGCGACGGGCTCCGGGCGGACGGGCAGCGCTTCCTGGGCCGTGACGTCCTGGGATGTGAGGTCCTGGGATGTGAGGTCCTGCGCCTCGGGGCGAGGCTCGGGCGCCGTCGACGTCTCCCGCGCGATCCGCTCGCTGGTGAGCAGGATCAGGCCACCGGCCGCGACGACCGCGCAGCCCAGCGCCAGGAGGGTGCCCGTCATGCCGTAGCGGAAGGTTTCTCCGAAGAGGGTCAGGCCGACCGCCGCCGCGACCACGGGGTTCACGACGGTCACCGTCGACAGCGGCGCCGCCAGGCCCGCGCCCCGGTACGAGGCCTGCGAGAGCAGTACCCCGGCCGCCGCGAGCACGGCGATCACACCGAGACTCGGCAGCTGCTGGACGAGCGCCACGTCCCGGTCCCAGTCGACCGCCACCGTCTTGGTGAAGACCGAGGCGATGCCGAACGCCGCACCGGCCGCGCAGGCGAGCAGCACACTGCGCACCACGGGATGCCGGTGCACCGCGTGCGCCGCCACCATCAGGGCGAGGATCCCGCCGCCCGTGACCAGTGCCAGCATGACCCGCTCCGCGCTGGCCAGGGACTGCGCACCGGACGCCGAGGTGAGGGAGAGGAGCCCGGCGAGCCCCACCGTCGCCATGATCGCCCCGCGCCACGCGGTGGCCCCGGCCCGGCGGCGCACGAACACGGCCGCCATCGGCAGCGCGAAGACGATCGTCAGGGCGCCCAGCGGCTGGACCAGGCTGAGGGGGCCGTAGGCGAGCGCCACCACGTGCAGGAGCGCGCCGAGGCCGTTCAGGGCGATCGCCGTCCACCAGGTGCCGCGCCGCAGCGGCGCGTACCGCTGGTCCGGCGTGGTCGCCGCCACGCGCTCCTGAAGGATCGCCCCGCCGGCGTACGCCACCGCGGAGACGAGGGAGAGCAGCACGGACAGCGCGAGGGCACTCATGAGGTGCTCCGCGGCGTGCGGTGCGTCCGGTGGTCCCGGCGAGACGAACGGTCGGCTTCCATGGTTACCACGATGCCGCGAGAATCGTCCCGCGTCGTCGTACCTGAGCAGTCAATCGGTCCTACTGCCGATGGAGTACGGCTCTCGCCGTGTCCTCCCCAAGGCGGGGTACCCCCTAGGGGCAGAGGATGACCCCCGGAGCGCACCGGCGGCGCGTGCCTTGCTGTACTGCTCTCGTGACCACCCGTATCGACCTGGCAGAACTCCAATCCGTCGGCGGCTTCTTCGCCCTGCGCGCGGGGCCCGCGCCCGCCGCAGTCCCCTTCACACAGGTGTACGCGCCACCGACCCTGGCGGACCCCCTCACCTTCCGCGTCACGAAGGTCGCGGGGCGACTCGGCGCACCCGAGGACCGTATCGCCGTGTCCGTGGCCCAACTGGGGCTCGCCGCCCGGCTCTGGTCCGTGGCGCTCGGCTCCGCCGCGCTGTACGGCGCGGTGCCCGACCTCGACCCGGCCCTGCTGCGCTGGGACGCCGACGGCACCTCGCCCGACGACCTGTGGATCGGTGACGTACGGGCGCTGCCCGCCGACGCCGAGACCGTACGGGACGTCGTGCAGCACGGCCATCTCGCGCCGCTCGCCGACGCGTTGCGCGCCCGGTACCGGATCTCAGCCGGGCTGCTGTGGGGCAACGCGGGCTCCGCGCTCGCGGGCGCCGTACGCGAACTGCACGGCTGGGCGGCGCGGGAAGGGCGCGAGGACGTGGGGGAGCGGGCCCTTGACCTGGGCGCGGCGCTCTTCGACCACCCCGACCTGCGCGGCACCGGCACCCTGACCGGCACTGTCTTCCGGCGCCGCAGCTGCTGCCTCTACTACCGGTGCCCCGACGGCGGCGTATGCGGCGACTGCTGCTTCGAACGGCCGCCGCAGCGGTCTTCCCCCGGAGCGTCTCCTGGGTGACCATGAGGGGGCGCGGCCGACCTCAGGCGGACGACGGAGGGTTCCCCGTGAAAGTGGGACTGCTCACCCGGGAGTACCCGCCCGATGTGTACGGCGGCGCGGGCGTCCATGTCGAGTTTCTGGCAAGGGAGTTACGCTCCCTCGTCGACCTCGACGTGCACTGCTGGGGCGACGGCGTCACCGACGGGCTGATGCGCCATCAGGCCTGGCCCGCGCTGGACGGCGCCAATGACGCGCTGCGCACCTTCTCCGTGGACCTGGCGATGGCCGCCGCGCTCGCCGGGCGCGAGCTGGTCCACTCCCACACCTGGTACGCGAGCCTCGCGGGGCACGTCGGCAAGCTCCTGCACGGCATCCCGCACGTGATGACCTCGCACTCCCTGGAGCCCCTGCGCCCCTGGAAGGCCGAACAACTGGGCGGCGGCTACGCCCTGTCGAGCTGGGCGGAGCGCACCGCCGCCGAGTCCGCCGACGCGGTGATCGCGGTCTCCGGCGCCATGCGCGAGGACATCCTCGCCTGCTACCCCGCCGTCGACCCGGCGAAGGTCCACGTCGTGCACAACGGCATCGACACCGCGCTTTACCGCCCCGACCCCGGCACGGACGCCCTGGAGCGGCTCGGCATCGACCCCGGGCGCCCCTACGTCCTGTTCGTCGGCCGCATCACCCGCCAGAAGGGCGTCCCCCATCTGCTGCGCGCCGCCCGCGAGTTGCACGCCGAAGCCCAGCTCGTGCTCTGCGCCGGTGCCCCCGACACCCCGGCGATCGACGCCGAGTTCCGCGTGCTCTTCGAGGAGCTGAGCCGGGGGCGGGCGGGCGTCCACTGGATCCCCGACATGCTGCCGCGCCCCGAGGTCGTCCAACTCCTCACCCACGCCACGGTGTTCGTCTGCCCATCGGTGTACGAGCCGCTCGGCATCGTCAACCTGGAGGCGATGGCGTGCGGCACGGCAGTCGTCGCCTCGCGGGTCGGCGGCATTCCGGAGGTCGTCGAGGATCACGCGACCGGGCTGCTCGTCCCGTACGAGGAGAAGGACCCGGAAGGCTTCGAACGCGACCTCGCGCTACGCCTGAACGAGCTGGTCGCCGCCCCGGAGCGGGCCGCGGCGATGGGCGCGGCCGGGCGGCGGCGGGCGCTCGGCGAATTCGGCTGGGACGCGGTCGCCCGGCGCACGGTCGAGGTGTACGAGGAGATCCTGCACGCCGACAGATAGCCGACAGGCCATCAAGGCCGACAAGACCGGCAAGGCCGACAAGTAGGGGGCTGGGATGCGCGGTGGACCTTCGGTGCTCGGAATCGTGCTCGCCGGCGGGGAAGGCAAGCGGCTGATGCCGCTCACCGCCGACCGGGCCAAACCAGCGGTCACGTTCGGCGGCACGTACCGCCTCGTGGACTTCGTCCTCTCCAATCTCGTCAACGCCGACATCCTGCGCGTCTGCGTCCTGACGCAGTACAAGTCCCACTCCCTCGACCGGCATGTGACGACGACCTGGCGCATGTCGAGCCTGCTCGGCAACTACGTCACACCCGTGCCCGCACAGCAACGCCTCGGCCCCCGCTGGTACCTGGGCAGCGCCGACGCGATCCTCCAGTCGCTCAACCTCGTCCACGACGAACAGCCCGACTACATCGCGGTGTTCGGCGCCGACCACGTCTACCGCATGGACCCCCGGCAGATGCTCCAGCAGCACATCGACAACGGCGCCGCCGTGACCGTAGCCGGGATCAGGGTGCCGCGCGCCGAGGCGTCCTCCTTCGGCGTCATCACGCCCGCGCGCGACGGGACGCGCGTCGAGAGCTTCCTGGAGAAGCCGTCGGACCCGCCGGGCCTCGCGGACGCCCCGAACCAGGTCTTCGCCTCGATGGGGAACTACCTGTTCACCACCAAGACCCTCGTCGACACCCTCCAGCAGGACGCCGAGGACGAGGAGTCCGCGCACGACATGGGCGGCTCGATCCTGCCGATGCTCACCGAGCGCGGCCTTGCCCAGGTGTACGACTTCGACGGCAACCACGTGCCGGGCGAGACCCCGCACGACCACGGCTACTGGCGTGATGTCGGCACCCTGGACTCGTACTACGACGCCCACATGGATCTGATCTCCGACCACCCCGCCTTCAACCTGGACAACCGGCGCTGGCCGATCTACACGCACTCCAGCGGCCTGCCTCCCGCGAAGTTCTGCGCGGGCGGCATGGCGGGCGAGTCGATCGTCAGCCCCGGCTGCGTCATCCGCGGCCAGGTCACCCGCTCCGTCCTGTCACCCGGGGTGACCATCGAGGAGGGCGCGGTCGTCCAGGGCTCGGTACTGCACGACAACGTACGCGTGGGGCGGGGCGCGGTCGTGCGCGGCGCGGTCCTGGACAAGAACGTCGACGTACCGCCCGGCGCGACCATCGGCGTCAATCCGGAGCGGGACGAGGAGCTGTATACGGTCTCCAAGGCCGGGGTGATCGCCCTGGGGAAGGGGCAGCGGGTCGAGTGAGCGCGCCCTCGCTGCGGTGTGTGCTCGGTCACGGGTTTGGTAACGGGGGCCAGAGCTACGTAAAGTTCCGCTTTTGGGAGCTTCCGCGGACGACCAGGCAGGCCGCGGCACGGAATGACACGAGGACAGCGGCGATGACGGTGACAGACGAAAGCCACGAGGGGACCGTCGCGTACGGCCCCGGCATCGACCCGGACCGCCTCGCCGTCTGCCTCAGCGTCCTCGACGAGCTGGACAAGCTGGACGTGGACCACCCCGACGCGATCGCGGTCCGCCGCGCCACCGCCGGGATCTACCGCACGGTGAAGCAGCGCCGCCGCCAGGAGCGCCGCGCCGCCAAGACCGCCCACGACCGCGCGGTCACCGAGGCCACCGCCACCGGCTCCGCCGACCGCATCGACGACGAGACGGCGGGCGTACTGCCCTCCTCCTCGGTGAAGGGCGAGATCGCGGGGATACTCCAGCGCCCCCGCTCCTGCTACACCTGCAAGACGCGGTATGTCGAGGTCGACGCCTTCTACCACCAGCTCTGCCCGGCCTGCGCCGCCGAGAACCGCGCACGCCGCGACGCCCGCACCGACCTCTCCGGCAAGCGCGCGCTGCTCACCGGCGGCCGTGCCAAGATCGGCATGTACATCGCGCTGCGGCTGCTGCGTGACGGTGCGCACACCACCATCACCACGCGCTTCCCGAGCGACGCGATCCGCCGCTTCAAGGCGATGCCCGACAGCGACGAGTGGATCCACCGGCTGAAGATCGTCGGCATCGACCTGCGCGACCCGGCCCAGGTCGTCGCGCTCGCCGAGTCGGTCGCCGCCGAGGGCCCCCTCGACGTACTGATCAACAACGCCGCGCAGACCGTACGCCGTTCCCCGCAGGCCTACAGCGAGCTGGTCGCCGCCGAGTCCGCCCCGCTGCCCGCCGGTGAGCTGCCCGCCTCCGAGGTGATCGGCACCTTCGGCTCCGGCGCCGTGGCCGCGCTGCCGGTCCCCGGCAGTGGTGCGCTGACCGCCGACGACGTCACCGGGCTCGCCCTGGTCACGGGCTCCGCGTCCCTGGAGCGCATCGCGGCCGGTACGGCGATCGACGCGGGCGGCCTGGTGCCGGACCTGCACGACACCAACAGCTGGATCCAGACGGTCGACGAGGTCGGCCCGATCGAGCTGCTCGAAGTCCAGCTGTGCAACTCGACGGCGCCGTTCATCCTCATCAGCCACCTGCGCCCCGCGATGGCGGCCGCCGCGGCGGCACGCGACGAGGGCCGCGCCTACGTCGTCAACGTCTCCGCCATGGAGGGCGTATTCGGCCGCGGCTACAAGGGCGCCGGACACCCGCACACCAACATGGCCAAGGCCGCCCTGAACATGCTGACGCGCACCAGCGCGCAGGAGATGTTCGAGAAGGACCGCATCCTGATGACCGCGGTCGACACGGGCTGGATCACCGACGAGCGCCCGCACCCCGACAAGATGCGCCTGGCCGAGGAGGGCTTCCACGCCCCGCTCGACCTGATCGACGGCGCCGCCCGCGTCTATGACCCGATCGTGCGCGGCCAGGCCGGCGAGGACCTGTTCGGCGTCTTCCTGAAGGACTACGCGCCCGGCAAGTGGTAGCCCGCTCCTGACCGGATCCGCTGTCCGGATTCCGCCCCGTCCTGGTTTTCCATCGAGCGCGGCCGCGCTCATTTGGTTACTCTAGGGCGAACGGGTGGCCACGAGAGATCCACGAACGTCTCTCGGCCGCCCCGGGGACAGGCCGGCACCACGGCCGCGGTCCCGCCAGATACCGGCGCCACCGCGACCGAACTGCCCTTGGCCTTCCTTTACGCGACACAAAGGAGTGCGCGGTGACACCAGAACTGACGAAGCACGAGAAGCGACCGGCGGAACGCGGCGGCGAGCGGGCCGGGAGGCCCCACAAGCTCCGCAATCTGGAGGCGTGGGCCAAGGCGGCCCCCATCCGGCTTGCCGGCTACGAGGATGACCTCGCCGAGCCGCACATCCTCCCCGGTATCGACTGATCGTTACCGCTCCGGTCGTCTGCTTCGCCCTGTGCCCCCCGTCTCGCGGCGGGGGGCACGGGCGTGTCGGGGGCGGCCCGCTCCCGGTGGCGTGACGGAGCACGAGGGGCGGGCCGGTGTTCCCCGTGGCCCGGACGACCGTCCCCTCCACGGCCGTCCGCCCCCGTCGCCATCTCACGCCAGTACCCCGCAGGCGCCGGGTGATTCACTTCTCGCTCCCAAACACCGTTGACAGGCGGGGAGCCGGGTGACTGTAATGGTGCTCGTGCCGCGTGGCGCCGACCAAAGAGAAGTGGGCAGGTCGGCGACCGGGCGAGCACCTTCACCGAAGGACAACGCCGATGAACACATCGTGAGTTGACTCCCGAGGCATTTGCCTGAGCCGCGCGCCTTCGCGCGCTCCCGTCACGCCTTCGTCGCGTGACGCTCCCTCACCTTCACCGCGCCCGACGCGGTTCCGCGCACCCTGTACGGAGATCTGACACCGTCATGCCCACACCCTTCAACCAGTCCGTCATCGAGGAGTTCCGCGCCCACGGCGGCAAGGTCGGCGGCCCCTTCGAAGGCAGCGAACTCCTCCTGCTCACCACCACCGGCGCCAAGTCCGGCAAGGAGCACACCACCCCGCTCGGCTTCGTCCGCGACGGCGGACTCCTCCTGCTCGTCGGGTCGAACCTGGGCGCACCGCGCCACCCCGACTGGTACCACAACGTCCTCGCCCACCCCGCGGTGACCGTGGAACTCGGCACCGACACCTTCGAGGCGATCGCCGTTCCCGCCGAGGGCGAGCGCCGCGACCGGCTCTTCGCGCGCGTGGTGGCCGCCGAGCCGGGCTACGGCGACTACCAGGCGCACACCAGCCGCACCCTGCCCGTCGTCGTCCTTGAACGGCCCGCACACGAGGCGGACATCCCCCAGGAGGCGGCCAGCCTCGCGGACAAGATGGTCCAGGTCCACCTCTGGCTGCGCGGCCAGTTGAAGCACGTACGCGAGGAGACCGAGGCGTACTTCGCGGCGCTCGCCGCGCACCAGGGGCCGGGGGTGCCGCCGGCGCCCGGGCTCGGGCTGCGGATCCGCCAGCACTGCCTGGCCTTCTGCGACGCCCTGGCCTTCCACCACACCAGCGAGGACACGCACCTCTTCCCGGCGTTGGCGGGCCACCACCCCGAACTGCGCGCCACCTTCGACCGCCTGACGGAGGAACACCGGGAAGTCGCCCGCATCCAGGGCGAGCTCGCCGCGCTCCTCGCGGACGTCGGGGACGCGGACCCGGAGCGGTTCCGTACGGAACTGGCCCGGATGTCCGCCGAGTTGACCGATCACCTCGACTACGAGGAGGAGTCGCTCCTGCCGCTCCTGTCCGAAATCCCCTGGCCGCCGGGGCCGCCGACCGGCGAGGGAACCCCCCGCCACTGACCCGGGCTCACGGCCGTGCGGTCGGCCAGGTCGTCGACGACGTCGGCCAGACTGCCCGCACGGGCGTGGACGGCGCGCTGGCGTTCGGCGCCGCCGCCGTGCGCGCACAGGCGCCGCAGGACCGCCGTCACCTGGGGGAGTTCACCGTGCTCCACCAGCGTGGGCCGGGCGTGCGCGAGGAGCTGCCGGACCTGGTGCGAGGTCGGCACCAGGCGGTGGGTCCGCGGATCGAGGCTGTGGCCGGTCAGACCGTCGCGGGCGCACCGCCAGTACGCGGCGCGCAGCAGCGCCTCGTCCATGGCGGGCCCGGGGTCGCCGTGGCGCACCCGCTCCAGGGCCCGCACGACCAGCGCACGCACCAGGACGGCGAAGACCGACGCCTCCTCGACGGACGTGGCGACGTCCATCGCCCTGATCTCCAGGGTGGGCAGGTGCGCGCAGGGGCGCACGTCCCAGTACAGCGAGCGTTCACCGAGGGTGGCGCCCGTCTCGCGCAGCGCGGAGGCGAGCGTGTCGTAGTGCGCGGCGGAGGAGAAGTACGGCGGGGGGCCCGCCACGGGCCAGCGCGTGCCTCCCAGGGTCCTCCAGCTGCAGTAGCCGCTGTCCCGCTCCTCCCAGAAGGGCGAGTTCGCCGCCATCGCCACCAGGACGGGCAGCCACGGCCGCAGGTGGTTGCTGACCAGGACGGCATGGTCCCGGTCAGGCACCTGGACGTGCACGTGGAGCCCACAGAAGGCGAACGTGTCGTACAGCGACCGGAACGTGGCGAGCTGGGCGCGGTAGTGGGCGTCCTTGTTGAGCGGGACCGGTGCCCGCATGCCGAGGAGCGGGGTGCCGCAGGCCAGAGGGCGCGCGCCTTCGTCGGCCGCGGCGGCGACCACGGCGGAGCGCACCCGCCGCAGCTCCTGACGCAGCTCGCCCAGGGTGGCGCAGGGTGGTGTCTTGCCCTCCACCTGGTACCGGGACGCCTCGCCCGTCACCAGGTCCCCGAGCACCGGCTCGGCGCGGGCCAGGACCCGCGGCGCCGCCGCGACGACCGTGCGCTGGGCGGTGTCGACGAGGAAGTACTCCTCCTCGACGCCGACGGTGGGGAAATGATCCGCCATGTGCCGTGTCCTTCCGCAGACGCGAGACGCATGCCCGTCCACTGTCCTCGCCCGGCGGGCCGACGGCGACCCCGGCGCACCCGCGCGCATGGCATGCACCCGGCATACGGCCGCCCCCAGGGTCTGTCCGGCGGGTCAGGGCCCTAGGGCTGTTCCCGGCCTCCCCGCACCGGCCCCGTGCTCTCCCGCTCGATGAGCCTCGGCAGCGGCACCTGCACGGTCGCCGCGGGGCCGTCGTCCAGGAGGGCGAGCAGTTCGCGGGCCGCGGTGCGCCCGAACGCCACGGTGTCCCGGGACAGGGCCGTCAGCCATGGGTGCACCATGCGGCAGAGCGCGGAGTCCTCCCAGGCCACGACCGACACGTCGGCCGGGACCGCGAAGCCCAGGGAGGACGCGGCGGCGACCCCGGCCACGGCCATCACGTCGTTGTCGTACACCAGGGCGGTCGGCGGCTCGGCCGCCTCCAGGACGCGCCGGGTGACGGCGGCGCCCTCCGCGTCGGAGTAGTCGGTCGGCACCGAACGCACCCCGGACAGGCCCCGGCTCGCCGCCTCCGCGCGCAGGGTGCGCATCCGGCGCTCGGTGTGCGCGAGCCCTTCTAGGCCCGCGATGTGCACGATGCGGCGGTGCCCGAGCGCGTACAGGTGGCCCACGACCGACGCCATCGCCCCCGCGTCGTCCACCCACACCGTGGAGAGGCCAGGGGGGCCCGCGTCCGGGTCGGGCACGCCGCCCGTCACCACGGCGGGCAGCCCCAGCTCGTCGAGGAGCGCGGGGCGGGGGTCGTCCGTGCGCGGATCCACCACCAGGACGCCGTCCACCCGGTGCTCGGCCCACCAGCGCCGGTAGACCGCGCACTCGGCGGCCACGTCCTCCACCACCTGGAACAGAAGCCCCAAGTGCCGCTCGGCCAGCACCTCCTGGACGCCGGAGATGAGTTGCAGGAAGAACGAGTCGACGCCCAGCGTCGCCGCGGGCCGCGCCACGACGAGGCCCACCGTCGCCGAGCCCTCGCCGGACAGGGCGCGCGCCGCGGTGCTCGGCCGCCAGCCCAGCTGTTCGGCGACCCTGCGCACCCGGTCGCGGGTGATGTCGGAGACGCCGGGCCGGTCGTTGAGCGCGAAGGAGACGGCGCTCTCGGAGACCCCGGCACGGCGCGCGATGTCCTTCATGGTCGGCCGGCGCGTCGGTGACCGCTTGCCCTGCACCCGTTGCCCCTTTCCTGGCGCCCGCGCACTAATGCGCTTGAGCGACCAGACTCTAAAGCGCATTAGTCATTCGCTGCAAGACTTTCAACAAACCCGTCTGACCTGGGGAGTTGGCGAGAAGTTGAACGGATCTTCGACAATGGACCCCCGAATCCATTGACTTTGCGCCGCAGTTGGATGCAGGGTCGGCCTCGGCGTGGATCGCGCGGCTCGGACGGCTGCGGCCACCGCCGTCTCACGCTGGGCCGAGCAAAGGAGCCGTTTCACCGTGCGTATCTCCCCTACCTCCCGCAGAGCGGTCGCCGCAGGCGCCGTCCTCGCTGTCCTGCTGCCGCTGAGCGCCTGTGGCGACGGAGACGACGACGGCGGCTCCACGGACGCGTCGGGCAAGATCGAAGGCAAGATCACCTTCCAGACCTGGAATCTGAAGGCCAACTTCAAGCCGTACTTCGAAGGCCTTGTCGCCGAGTTCGAGGACAAGTACCCCGGCACCGACGTCAAGTGGGTCGACCAGCCCGGCGAGGGCTACGCCGACAAGATCAGCGCCGACGCCGCCGCGGGCACCCTGCCCGACGTCGTGAACGTCTCGCCCGACCTGGTCGTCCCGCTCGCCAAGGCCGGCCTCGCGCTCGACCTCGGCAAGGCCGCGGGCAAGTACGAGAAGGAGTACCTGCCCGGGGCCTGGAAGAGCCACCAGATACCGGGCACGGAAGGGACGTACGCCTTCCCCTGGTACCTGAACACCGGGCCGCTCTTCTACAACAAGCGCCTCTTCAAGGAGGCGGGCCTCGACGAGAACAAGCCGCCGAAGACGTACGACCAGCTCTTCGGCCAGGCGCTCCAGTTGGCGAAGAAGAGCGACGGCAAGGTGGCCACGCTCGCCAACGTCCCCACCATCGAGGACTTCGGACGCTACGGCGTACCGCTGATGAACAAGGAAGGCACCGGCTTCACCTTCAACGACGCCAAGGGTGTCGAACTGCTCACCGAGTACAAGAAGTTGTACGACGCCAAGGCGCTCGACGGCCAGGCGCTGACCGCGACCCCGGAGTCGACCGGCAAGAAGTTCCTCACCGAGGCCGTCGCCATGAACCCGGGCAGCGCGCTCGACCTGGAGAAGTTCAAGAAGGAGGCGCCGAAGCTCTACAAGAACATCGGCATCACCCCGCAGATCAGCAACACCGGCAAGGACAACATGTACGTGATGGGCGTGATGGTCAACGCCCGCACCAAGCAGACGCCCGCCGCCGTCGCCTTCGCGCACTTCGTCACCGACGCCGAGCACCAGATGGAGTTCGCCAAGAAGGTCGCGATCTTCCCCAGCACGCGGGGCTCCCTCGACGACCCCTACTTCACGAAGCTGGACGGCAAGGAGGAGACGCGGGTGCGGGTCGCCGCCGCCAAGTCCATCAAGACCGCGGTGAACTACACGCCCGTCCTGTTCAGCGAGCAGATGAAGGTCGAGCTGCGCAATGCGGTCGCCAAGGCGCTGCAGGGCAAGGAGAGCCCCGAGGAAGCGCTTGACAACGCTGTCAAGAACTGTGACCGGCTGCTGAAGCAGAGCTGAGCGCCGGCGCCGTGCCGAGCCATGACCAGGGAACGTCTGCCATGAAGACCAGCACCGCCCCCGCCGCCCCGGCCACGGGCCGCGCCGCCACCGCGGACGGCGGCCGGCCCGGCGGCCGGGGGACCACCAAGATCAGGCGGCAACTGCCTACGAGCCCCTGGCTCTTCGCCGCCCCCGGGCTCGCGATCGTCGCCGTCTTCATCCTCTATCCGTTCGTCAGCACCCTCAACAACTCCTTCACCGACAAAAGGACGTTGATCCCCGGCGAGTACGTGGGCCTCGCCAACTTCCGCGAGCTGCTGCACGACGACATGTTCTGGATCGGCCTGCGCAACAGCACGCTGTACGTCCTCGTGGTCGTCCCCGCGCTCGTCCTGCTGCCGCTGCTGCTCGCGATGCTCGTCCAGAAGCACATCCCCGGCATCACCTTCTTCCGCTCCGCCTTCTACACCCCGGTGGTCGCCTCGATCGTCGTCGTCGGTCTGATCTGGGTGTGGATGCTGGACGAACGGGGCCTGGTCAACGCCGTCCTCGAGGCGGTGGGCGTCGGCAAGGTCGGCTTCCTCAGCGACCAGTGGCTGCTGCTCTTCAGCGCCATGGCCGTCACGGTCTGGAAGGGCCTCGGCTACTACATGATCATTTACCTGGCGGCGCTCGCCAACGTGCCGCGCGAGCTGCACGAGGCCGCGGCGGTCGACGGCGCGGGGGCGGTGCGCCGCTTCTTCAGCGTCACCGTGCCCGCCGTGCGCTCCACCATGGTGCTCGTGGGCGCGCTCTCCTCGGTCGCCGCCTTCAAGGTGTTCTCCGAGGTGTATCTGATGGCGGGGCCCACCGGCGGCCCCGCGGGCGAGGACACCACGCTGGTGATGCTGGTGCAGCGCACGGGCACCGGCCTGACCGGCCGCGTCGGCTATGCCTCGGCCATCTCCGTCGTCGTCTTCGTCGTCACCGTCGCGCTCATGCTGCTCGTGCTGCGGGCGGACCGGAAGGAGGACGCGTGAGCACCACCGAGAAGGCCCCCGCGCCGGTCACCGGGCACGGCCCCGGCGGCAGCGGCGGGGCGCCGCGCGGGCCGCGCCGCCGGATCACCGACGAGAACGGCCGCAGGATGCCCGTATGGGAGATCGTCCTGCGCTACGGACTGCTGCTCGCCGTCCTGGCGCTGATGATCGGACCGTTCCTGTGGCAGCTGTCCACGTCCCTGAAGGGGCCGCACGAGGATCTTTTCAGCTCCCCGCCCAAGTTCCTGCCCTCCGACCCGACGTTCCACAACTACGAGCGGGTCGCCGACACCATCCCCGTCTGGGACTACGCCCTCAACTCCCTGAAGGTGGCCGCCGCCAACGTCGTCACCAACTGCGTGGGCGCCGCACTCGCGGGCTACGCCCTGGCGCGCCTGCGCTACCGGGGCCGCAGGGCGGCCACGCTCGTCTTCATCCTGGCCATGCTGGTGCCCGTGGAGGGCATCATCATCGCCCAGTTCACGACGATGCGTGAGCTGAACCTGAACAACACCCTCATCGGGGTGCTGCTGCCCGGCTGCGTCTCCGCGCTCAACGTCCTGCTGATGCGCAACGCCTTCCTCAACGTGCCCTACGAGATCGAGGAAGCCGCGTTCGTGGACGGCGCGAACGTCTGGCAGCGGTTCACCCGGATCGCCCTGCCCGCGGTCAAGGGCACCCTCGCCGTCGTCGCGATCTTCGCCTTCATGGGCGCCTGGGACGACTTCCTGTGGCCGCTCATCGTGCTCAGCGACCCGGAGCGGTTCACCCTCACCATCGGCCTGAACTATCTGCACGGCACCTTCGCCAACGACGAACGCCTCGTCGCCGCGGGCACGGTCATCGCCGTGCTCCCGCTGATCGTCCTCTTCGCCTGCCTCCAGCGGTACTTCTTCCGCGGTGTCGGCGAGGGCGCGGTCAAGGGCTGACTGACCGGTGCCACCTCGAACTCTCAAGGACCAGGACCCGCATTGCCTTCCGCATCCCCTTCCGCATTGTCATCCGCGTCGCCTACGGGCACGCCGCGCTTCGGTGCCAACTACACGCCGAGCCGAGGGTGGTTCCACCACTGGCTCGACTTCGACCTCGACGCCGTACGCGGCGACCTCGACGCCATCGCCGCGCTCGGCCTCGACCATGTGCGGGTCTTCCCGGTCTGGCCGTACTTCCAGCCGAACCGCACCCTGATCCGGCCGCGCGCGGTCGAGCAGCTGGTCCAGCTCGCCGACGCCGCCGCCGAGCGCGGCCTCGACGTCAACATCGACGGCCTCCAGGGCCATCTGTCCAGCTTCGACTTCCTGCCCGCCTGGACGCAGACCTGGCACCGGCGGAACATCTTCACCGACCCGGACGTGGTGGCCGGGCAGGCCGAATACCTGCGTACGCTCGCCGCCGCGCTCGCCGACCGGCCCAACTTCATCGGCATGACCATCGGCAACGAGATCAACCAGTTCTCGGCGGGGCCACATCCCGACCCCGACCGCATCACCCCGGAGCAGGCCGACACCTGGCTCCGTACAGTCCTCGCCGCCTGCGAGGAAGGCGCCCCGGGCAGACTGCATCTGCACGCCGAGTACGACGCCGCCTGGTACCAGGACGACCAGCCCTTCACCCCGGCGCAGGCCGCCCGGCTCGGCGGCGCGACCGCCGTGCACTCCTGGGTCTTCAACGGCACCGCCCAGCGCCACGGGCGTACCGGAACCGCCACCCGTACCCATGCCGCGTACTTGATCGAGCTGTCCAAGGCCTGGGCGCTCGACCCGCGCCGCCCCGTCTGGCTCCAGGAGGTCGGCGCGCCCGCGCCGCTGATACCCGCCGAGCACGCGGCCGCGTTCACCGAGGAGACCATCGAGGCGGCGCTGGACTGCCAGGACGTGTGGGGCGTGACGTGGTGGTGCTCCCACGACGTCTCGCGGGGCCTCGCGGACTTTCCCGAACTGGAATACAGCCTGGGGCTGCTCACCAACGACGGGCGGGTCAAGCCGGCGGGGGCGGCCGTCGCGCGTATCGCCAAGGAGCGGCGTGGCCGTACGTATGCGCCGGCGGTCCGGACCACGGCGGTGGTCGTGGACGAGAGGGCGGGGCGCTCGGCTTGTGCGCCGGGGGGAGCGGTGTTCGAGGCGTTCGCGCGGCTCGTCGCGGAGGGGGTGCGGCCCTCGGCCGTCCTTTCGGGACGGGTCGGGGATGCGGGGCATCTCGCTGCGCGGGGCATCAGCGAAGTCGTGCGCCCGGAGGAGGTCGGCTAGATCCTTTCCGACACGGGGCTCCGCCCCGGACCCCGCTCCTCAAACGCCGGAGGGGCTGAATTGTCAGCCCGACAGGTGCTGAATCCGCAGCCCGGCGTGCGCTGAATTCTCAGCCCGACCTGTACCGAACGATTCTTCTGGGAGAACCCCCATGCATGACGACCGCACCCTCGTCGAAGCCCGCCTCAAGCG
>NZ_WMBF01000820.1:0-1438 GCF_019400875.1 Streptomyces anatolicus
CTCCTTGACCGCCCGCACCAGCAGCGCGTGGTCCGCCTCCGTACGGTCCGCGTACGCCGTCGCGAACCGCGAGATCGCCGCGTCCAGCACATCGCCCTTGCCGCAGTACCCGGCTATGAGGCGCGGATCGGCGCTGTGCGCGTGGGCGCGGGCCAGCAGGGCGCCGGTCATGCGGCCGTAGTCGTCGAGCTGGTCGGCGGTCAGCCCGGCCGGGTCCACGCTGCCCTTGCGGTTCCTGAACTGGCGTACCTGGAAAGGCCGGCCGTCGACCGTCGTCCACCCCAGCAGGAAGTCGCTGACGACCTGCATCCGCTTCTGGCCGAGCACCACCCGGTGCCCCTCGTGCTCGGTCTCGGGGACCTTGAAGCCCGCCTCGGGCAGATGCGGAAGGAGCGCGGAGGGCCGTGCCTCCTTGACCTGGAGGATCAACGGCTCCCCCCGGTGGTCGAGCAGCAGCACCACATACGACCGCAGGCCGACGCTGCCCGTGCCCACGACGCGGAACGCCACGTCCTGGATCGCGTACCTCCCGATCAGCGGCAGCCGGTCCTCGGCGAGCGTCCCCAGATACTCCTCCAGGGAAGCGGCCACCAGGGCCGCCTCCGCGTCCGGTACGCGCCGCAGCACCGGCGGGGCGTCGACGAAGCGCCGCCCCACCGAACCGTCCTCCCCCTCGACCGGCTCCGTCGACTTCGCGGCGAACCGCGCGCTCGTGTTCTGCCGGGCCTTCTCGGAGACCTGCTCCAGCGTGCCGAGGAGGTCGCGCGCGTCCGTGTGCGAGACCAACTCCTCGTCCGCGATGGCGTTCCACGCGTCCAGGGCGGGCAGCTTCGCGAGCAGGCGCATAGTGCGGCGATACGCCCCCACCGCGTCCAGCGCCGCCTCCGCGCAGACCGCTTCATCGGCGCCCGCCTCGCGCCCCGCGAGCACCAGCGAGGTGGCGAGGCGCTTGAGGTCCCACTCCCAGGGGCCGTACACCGTCTCGTCGAAGTCGTTGAGGTCGATGACGAGCCCGCCACGCGCGTCCGCGTAGAGCCCGAAGTTCGCCGCGTGCGCGTCACCGCATATCTGCGCGCCGATGCCGGTCAGCGTGGCGCCCGCGAGGTCGTACGCCATGAGTCCCGCGGAGCCCCGCAGGAACGCGAAGGGAGAGGCCGTCATCCTGCCGACCCGGATCGGTGCCAGCTCGGGGAGCCTGCTGCGGTTCGACTCCGCCACGGCCGTCACGGCGTCGGGGCGGCCCGCGTCCACCTCGAACCGCGCGTGCGCCGAGCGCGGGACCCGCTTGCGCAGCGCCTTGCCCTCGCTCTTGGGCGACCCCTGCGCGGGCGCCGGCCACGCCGCGAACCCCGGCACCTCCGGCAGCCTCGCGTCCGCCCGCCCCTGCCGCCCACGCTGCCCGGGAATCGCCTTCCCCAGCTCCGCCATGCCCCTCACC
>NZ_WMBF01000821.1:0-1434 GCF_019400875.1 Streptomyces anatolicus
GCCCCGACCCGGCCGGGCGCCGCGCACCCCGACCCCGGCACCGCGCCGCTGCCGCCGTCGCCGCCCGACCGGGTGCGGATCCCCGCGATCGGCGTCGACGCGCCCCTGATGGGCCTCGCCCTGACCCCGCAGGGCAGCCTCGACGTGCCGCCGGCCGGGCGCAAGAACCTCGCGGGCTGGTACGAGGCCGGCACCACGCCCGGCGAGCGCGGCACCGCGATCGTGGCGGGGCACGTCGACAACAAGGAGGGCCCCGCCGTCTTCTACGAGCTGGGCGCGCTGCGCAAGGGCCGCACGATCGAGATCGAGCGCAGGGACGGCAGCGTGGCCGTCTTCACGGTCGACGCGAACGAGGTGTACGACGCGAAGGACTTCCCCGACGAGAAGGTGTACGGCGCCGCTCCCCGCCCCGAGCTGCGGGTGATCACCTGCGGCGGAAAGTACTCGAAACGCACCGGTTACCAGGGCAATGTGGTGGTCTTCGCGCACCTGACGGCGGTGCGCTGACGGCGTCCACCCGCGGCACGCGCTCGGTCAGGCCACCCACTGCTCGTACGCCATTTTGGCGACGAGTCCGAAGACGGTGACCAGGAGCACGACCCGGACGAAACCGCTCCCCTTCTTCAGCGCGGTGTGCGCGCCGAACATGCCGCCCGCGAGGTTGAAGGCGGCCATCAGCGCGGCCAGTTGCCACAGGACCGCGCCCTGCCAGGTGAACATCGCGAGGGCGCCCGCGTTGGTGCAGCAGTTGACGATCTTGGCGGTGGCCGACGCGGCGACCAGGTCGAGGTGGAGCACGGCGGTCAGGGCGAGCACGAGGAAGGTGCCCGTGCCGGGCCCGATGAGGCCGTCGTAGAAACCGATGCCGAGCCCCGCGAGGCCGATCGCGGCGAGGACCCGCTTCGGCGACGCGGGTTCGGCGGAGGGTGCGGTGCCGAAGGCGGGGCGCAGGATCACGAAGGCGCCGACGGCGACGAGCACCACCATGATCACGGGCTTCAGTACGTCGGTGCTCATCCCGGCCGCGAAGAAGGCGCCGCCCATCGACCCGGCGAGCGCGGCGAGGCCGATGCGGACGGCGGTGGGCACGTCGACGGGGGTTTTTCTGACGTACGTCACCGCGGCGCCCGTCGTGCCGACGATCGCCACGGCCTTGTTGGTGCCGAGGGCGTGCGCGGCCGGGGTGCCGCCGGGCAGGCCGAGCAGCAGGGCGGGGAGCAGCAGCAGTCCCCCGCCGCCGACTACGGCGTCGATCCAGCCGGCCGCGAGGGCGGCGAGGCAGAGGACGACGACCGTGGTCATGGATATGTCAGGCATGATCGCGACCCTATGCCGTGCGGGAGGCCGCTCAGCGGTCGGCCCGGGGCGGCCGTCCAGGCGGCCGTTCAGCGGGCGGCCCGGGGCTCGGGGCCGGTGGCCGTGGCGCGGTCGGGG
>NZ_WMBF01000104.1:0-17360 GCF_019400875.1 Streptomyces anatolicus
GACGTGCACCGTCAGCTCCACGGTGGGCACCCACCCGGTCAGGCCCATCTCGAACGCGGTCGGCGGCAGCGCGTCCACCGCGAGCAGCAGCGACAGCGGGTCGGCGTCGCGGCCGTCCGCGAGGCCGAACCAGGCGCGCATCTCGCCCTTGCCCGAGGGCTGCCCGAGCGCCCAGCCGAGCGTGGCGGGGTCGAGCTTGAGGAAGAGGCGGTCGGCGATGGCGGAACTGCCGGGCACCGGGCGGTGGTCGGGAGCGTCCTGGGCGCCGAAGCACTGGTCGAGCGGAGGGATCGCGGGCGGCTGAGCGGTCGTGCGGACGTCGTCGGGGAGCGCGTCGAGATCTCCGTACGAGGCGAGCACGCGGATCCGCTCGATCTCGCGGCCCTCCTCGTCGTACTGGAAGAGGGAGGCCTGTCCGGTGGAGAGGGAACGGCCGCCGCGCACCACGTCCGTGCGGATCACGGCGGGCCCCGGGCTCGACGCGGTGAGGTAGTGCGCGGAGATGGTGAACGGGTCGGCGTGCGGCAGGGCGTCGGCGAGGGCGCGGCCGATGACGGCCAGGAGGTAGCCGCCGTTGACCGCGCTGATGATCGTCCAGCCGGCCGAGAGTTCGGTGTCGTAGACGCCGGGCTCGCGCCGGGTGACCGCGGTGTCGCGGTCGAACTCGCTGTCGCCGATGCTCGCGGGCGCCGTTACCGGAAGGGATGCTGCCGTTGCCATGGCAGCAACGTACAACATGTAATTACTGAGCGGTAGCTTTCGGTCGGCGGAGTGGTTCCGTGCGTCGGCGGGCCCGCTACGGCGTCTCCTGGACCTCGGCCTCCATCGCCGTCGAGCGGCGGTTCCAGGCGCGTGGCGCCCGCCAGTGGTAGTGCAGCGCGAGCAGGCGCAGGACGAACGTCGTGACGACGGCGAGGGCGCTGGTGAAGGCCGTCAGCTGGTCGTAGCGGATGCACAGGGCGACCATCGTGGCGCCCACGATGGCGGGCACGGCGTACAGATCGCGGTCCCAGCGGACCAGCGAGGGCACTTCGTTGGCGACGATGTCGCGCAGCACACCGCCGCCCACCGCGGTCATCAGGCCGAGGGCGGCGGACGCGGTGAGGCCGAGGCCGTAGTCGTACGCCTTGGTCGTGCCCGCCACGCAGAAGAGGCCGAGACCCGCCGCGTCGAAGACGTTCACCGCGAGCTGGGTGCGCTCGACCTCCGGGTGGAGGAAGAAGACGAGCGCGGCGGCGAAGAGCGGGGTGATGAAGTAGCCGAGGTCGGTGAAGGCGGCGGGCGGCACCGCCCCGATGACCAGGTCGCGGAAGAGTCCGCCGCCCAGCGCGGTGACCTCGGCGAGTACGGCGATGCCGAAGACGTCGAAGTTCTTGCGCACGGCGAGCAGCGCACCGGAGATCGCGAAGACGAAGATCCCCACGATGTCGAGCGCGTGCTGGACGGAGGGCGTGAACAGATCCTGGAGCACGCGCCATTGTTACCCGGGGGCGGGGTGGGCTCTTCCCCGCCCTCGCCTCCGATTGAGGGTTTGCGGGCGTTGAGCAGGGGTTTGTGCTGCTTCCCTCGCCAAAGTCTCACAGCGAATTTCAGTGACACAGTTGAAGCGGTCAGGGCAGCGGAGACGAGTGGAACACCAGGGAGGGCCGCAGACGTGAAGTTCCTGCTGGAGGTCGACATGGGCGAGACCGCGTTCGAGGGCAAGGCCGCCGAGGAGCTGGGCCGCATCCTGCGGTACTGGGGCGGCAACCTCCGCCACTACGCGCTGACGCCCGGCGACGGGGAGAGCGTCCATGACTCCGCGTACCGGGAGGTGGGGAGCTGGCGTGTCGTCGCCGGGTCCGGCGGGGGCGCCTGAGGCGGACGTGCCGGCGGGAGGGCGCGGTGTTCCCGCGCCCTCCCGCCGGCCGGTCACGCTACTTCGCGAGCGGGTCCTGCCTGTCCGACGTCTGCTTGGCTGACGTCTGCGTGTCTGAGGACTTCCCCGCCGTCGCCGCGGGCCCAGCCGACTCCTCCGCCTTGGCGACCACCGTCACCACGTCGATCGCCTCCCTGGCGGCCGACAGCAGCTTGGTGTCCTCGGGCGCCTGGTCCTCGGCGTTCTCCGGGTGGTGGCACGCCACCTGGTGCCCCGTGGCGAGCGGAATCAGCGGCGGCTCCTTCGTCGCGCAGACCTCCGTCGCCTTCCAGCACCGCGTGTGGAACCGGCAGCCGCTCGGCGGATCGATCGGCGAGGGGACATCGCCCCGCAGCAGGATCCGCTCGCTCTTGATGCCGCGCCGCTTGGGGTCGGGCACCGGCACGGCGGAGAGCAGCGCCTTGGTGTACGGGTGCATCGGCGTGGAGTAGAGGTCCTTGCGGTCCGCCAGCTCCACGATCTTGCCGAGGTACATCACCGCGATGCGGTCCGAGACGTGCCGGATGACCGACAGGTCGTGCGCGATGATCACGTACGTGAGGCCCAGCTCGTCCTGGAGGTCGTCCAGGAGGTTGACCACCTGGGCCTGGATGGAGACGTCGAGGGCCGAGACCGGCTCGTCGGCCACCACCAGCTTGGGCCGCAGGGCCAGGGCGCGCGCGATGCCGATGCGCTGGCGCTGGCCGCCGGAGAACTCGTGCGGATAGCGGTTGTAGTGCTCGGGGCTGAGCCCGACGCGCTCCAGCATCTCCTGCACGGTCTTCTTCACGCCGCCCTCGGGCTTGACGCCCTGGAGCTTGAAGGGCGCGCCGACGATCGTGCCGATGGTGTGCCGGGGGTTCAGCGACGAGTACGGGTCCTGGAAGATCATCTGGACGTCGCGGCGGAGCGGACGCATCCGCGCGGTGTTCAGATGCGTGATGTCCGTACCCTCGAACTCGACGCGCCCGCTGGAGGGTTCGAGCAGCCGGGTGATCAGCCGGCCCATCGTCGACTTGCCGCAGCCGGACTCGCCGACCACGCCGAGCGTCTCACCGGGGCGTACATCGAAGGTGAGCCCGTCGACCGCCTGAACCGCCGCGACCTGGCGCTGGAGCAGCCCCTTCTTGATGGGGAAGTGCTTGACCAGGCCGTCGACCTTGAGCAACGGCTCGGGTGCACTCTTCGTCTGGGCCGGGCTCGTCATCTTCCGGCCCTCCGCCGTGTCTTTCGGATCCTTGGCTTCGTCGTTCACAGCTTCGGCGCAATCTCTTCGGTCCAGATCCGGGTGCGCTCGTCCTGCGCCATGTGGCAGGCGGAGTAGTGCCCGGCGCCCACCTCGCGCAGTTCGGGGCGCTCGGTGCGGGTGATCTGATCCTTGGGGATGTCCGCGTAGGGGCAGCGCGGGTTGAAGGCGCAGCCGCTCGGCAGGTTGATCAGGCTGGGCGGGGAGCCCTTGACCGGGATGAGCCGTTCGGTCTCCTCGCGGTCGATGCGGGGCATCGAGCCGAGCAGGCCCCAGGTGTAGGGGTGCTGGGGCTCGTAGAAGACCTTCTCGGCGGTGCCGCGCTCGACGCACCGGCCGCCGTACATGACCAGGAGTTCGTCGGCCATCTCGGCGACCACGCCCAGGTCGTGCGTGATCATGATGACGGCGGAGCCGAACTCCTTCTGCAGATCCCGGATGAGGTCGAGGATCTGCGCCTGGACGGTGACGTCCAGGGCGGTGGTCGGCTCGTCCGCGATGAGCAGCTCGGGGTTGTTGACCAGCGCCATGGCGATCATCGCGCGCTGGCGCATGCCGCCGGAGAACTCGTGCGGGTAGGAGTCGACGCGCTTGTCCGGCTGGGGGATCCCGACCCGGTCGAGCATCTCGACCGCGCGCTTGCGGGCGGTCTTCTTGTCGACGTTGTTGTGGACCCGGTACGCCTCGGTGATCTGCTTGCCGATGGAGTAGTACGGGTGCAGCGCGGAGAGCGGATCCTGGAAGATCATCGCCATCTCGCGGCCGCGCAGCTTGCGCACCTCGTTCGGGTCGGCGCTCAGCAGCTCCTGGCCGTTGAGCCAGATCTCGCCGGAGATCCGCGCCCTGCGGCGGCCGTACTGACCGGCGGTGTGCAGGCCGAGGATGCCGAGCGAGGTGACCGACTTGCCGGAGCCCGACTCGCCCACGATGCCGAGGGTCTTGCCCTTCTCCAGCTGGAAGCTGAGCCCGTCGACGGACTTGACCAGGCCGTCGTCGGTCGGGAAGTGCACCTTGAGGTCGCGCACCTCCAGGAAGGCGGAGGGAGCGGAAGAGGCGGCGACGGGCTCGCCCACCGCGGCCCCGCTCTTGGACAGTTCGGTCATCCCAGCCTCACTCGCGGGTCGATGACGGCGTACAGAAGGTCGACGACGAGGTTGGCGACGGCGATCGCGAGCGCCGCGCAGAGGGTGACGCCGAGAATGACGGGCAGGTCCTTGCTGCTGATGGCCTTGACCGCTTCGAGGCCGAGCCCCGGCAGGTTGAACGTGGACTCGGTGAGCACCGCACCGCCCATCAGGACGCCGAGGTCGAGTCCGAAGACGGTGAGGATCGGCGTCATCGCGGAGCGCAGGGCGTGCTTGCGGATGACGACGCCCTCGCCGAGGCCCTTGGCGCGCGCGGTGCGGATGTAGTCCTCGCCGAGGACCTCCAGCATCGTGGCGCGCGTGAGGCGGGCGTACATGGCGGCGTTGAGGAACGCGAGCACGATCCACGGCAGGATCAGCGTCTGGAACCAGACGTCGATCGAGTCCTCGGTGCTGAGGCTGTCGGCGATCTTCACCCAGCCGAGCTGGTGGACGAAGACGCCCATCGCGATCATGCCGGTGAAGAAGACGGGCAGCGAGACACCGGCGAGCGCGGTGGTCATGGCGGCGCGGTCCCAGATGGTGCCCCGGCGCAGCGCGGAGATGACGCCGGTGATGACACCACCGGCGAGCCACAGCACGCAGGCCCCGGCGGCGAGCGCGCCGGTGACGGGCAGCGCGTCCTTGAGGGTGTCCCAGACCGGCGCCTCGGTACGGAACGAGTAGCCGAAGCAGGGGGCCGGGCAGCGCGTGACGTCGCTTCCGTTGACGTAGTCACGGCCCAGCGGGATGCCCTTGATGAAGTCCCAGAACTGGACGAGCAGCGGGTCGTCGAGACCCAGCTTGATGCGGATGCCCTCGAGCTGCTCGGCACCCGATGCCTTGCCGGCGAAGAGGACCGCGATGTCCTGTCCCGCCCACCTGGGCAGCATGAAGAAGACGGTGAAGGTCGCGAGCAGTACGACCAGCACCATGATGATGACGGCGATCAGGCGCCGGATGAGATATGCAAGCACTGTGCGCGGCCCGGCGGTGGCCGGCACCCCCTCGTGAGGGGTCCCGGCCACCGCCCGGGGCCATCACCTGCCCTTCGGACTGGCGGGATTCGGCGGCGGAACGGACAACTACTGCGTCCCTGAAGGGAGTTACTTGACGACGCCGAGCGAGACGTAGTCGTAACGGCCGTTGTAGCCGTCGTTCATGTAGGCGTTGGTCAGTCGCGGTCCGCGCCAGGTGATGTTCTTCTCGTAGAGGAAGGGCATCCAGTCGGCGTTGTCGAGGATCCGCTTGTCGAGCTGCTTGTAGATCTCACCAGCCTTGGCCGGGTCGGTCTCGGCGATCGCCTTGTCGAAGAGCGCGTCGACCTTCTTGTCCTTGATCTGCGACTCGTTGTAGTTGCCGTTCTGGATCAGGAAACGGCTGTCGAACAGCGGCTGCGCGTAACCCTGGCCGGAGGGGAAGTCCGGGCCCCAGCCGCTCATCTGCATGCTGTAGCCGCGCTTCTTCACCACGGACGGCGAGCCGGTGATGGCAGCGGAGTCGGCGCCGTCCAGGGACTCGACGCTGACGTCGATGCCGACCTTCAGCAGCTGCGCCTGGAGCGCCTCGGCGGCGTCGACCTCACCCGGGTTGTTGTTGCGGGCGGTCAGCTTGGCCTTGAAGCCGTCCGGCTTGCCGCACTTCTTCAGCTCTTCCTTGGCCTTGGCGACGTCCGGCTTGCCCTTGCGCTTCAGCACGCCGTACGGGTCGTAGTCGCTGTGGCCCGGAATCGCCTTGGGGAACGTGCTGTTGGCGATCTCACCGGCCGCGACCTTGCCGCCGCGGGTCCGCTGGAGGCCCTCGAAGTCCGTGCCGTAGAAGACCGCCTTGCGGCAGTGCACGTTGTCGAAGGGCTTCGCCGTGTGGATCAGGGCGACGTAGCGCACGAAGGCCGTGTGCATGTTGTCGACGCTGTCGCGGTGCTTGGAGACGGCGGTGACGCGGCCGGACTGGGTCATGCCCGTGCCGTTGATGTCGACGTCGTAGTCGCCCGCCATCAGCCTCTTGTCGTTCTCCTCCAGGTTGGCGGAGAACGTCACGTCGATCTTGTCGGGCAGCGCCGCGCGGATCGGGTCCGAGGACTTCTTCCACTTGTCGTTGCGGACGAGCACGATCTTCTTGCCGGACTTGTACGTCTGGAACTTGTACGGGCCCGAGGAGAACGGCCGCGCGGTGTACTTCGCCTTGGTGTCCTTGGCCTGCTTCACCGGCGAACCGGTCGGCATGGCGAGGAACTGCTCGAAGTCACCGTTGCGCTTGGGCAGTTTGAAGATGATGGTCTTGTCGTCGGGCGTCTCGATCGCCTTCAGACCGCCCTTGTCCTTGTACGGGCCCTTGTACTTGGAGTCCGGGTCGAGCGCCTGCCTGATGTAGCCCGGACCGCCGGTGATGGTGTCCGTCGCCCAGGAGCGCTGGATGCCGTACTTGATGTCCTTGGAGGTCAGCGCGGAGCCGTCCTCCCAGGTAAGGCCGTCACGCAGCTTGTACGTGTAGGTCTTGCCGTCGTCCGAGATCTTCGCGGTGGACGTGGCGAGGTCGGGGACCAGCTTCGTGCCCGCCTTGCCCGGCTTGGTGTCGTAGGTCACCAGCTGGCGGGTGTAGAAGCGCATGAAGTCCCACGTCATGCCGTAGTACGAGCGCTGGGGGTCGGCGGAGTCGAGGTCCTGCTTGCCGACCATCTTCAGCGTGCCCCCCTTCTTCTTCGAGGGGTTGGCGACCTTGTTCAGCGCCGCGTTGTAGCCGGCACCCTTCGAGTCACCGTCACCACCGTCACCGCCGCCGCACGCCGTGGTGGTCACCAGTGCCGCGACGACGAGGGCCGCACCGCTGGTGAGCCGTCGTTTCGAGGAAACTGTGGGCATTTTCTCGTAACCTCCGAGATTCGCGGTCCCTGGCCTTGAGCTGCCGGAGAACCATGGGTGGAGCCACCTGACATGCGGCAGGGGCAAGCCGGTTGGGGACTTCTAGCGCGTCCCCTTCGGGTCGAGCGCGTCACGCAGCCCGTCGCCGAAGAGGTTGAAGGCAAGGACGGTGATGAAGATCGTCACGCCGGGGAAGACCATGAACATCGGGTCGTGCTCGTACGTCTCGAGCGCGTCGCGCAGCATGCCTCCCCAGGAGGCCGTCGGCGGCTTCACACCGGCGCCGAGGAAGCTCAGCGCCGCCTCCGTGAGGATGTTGGTCGGGATCATCAGCGTGGCGTAGACGGTGATGGGGGCGACCAGGTTGGGCAGCAGCTCGCGGAAGAGGATGTGGCGCCGGCCGCCGCCGAGGCTGCGGGCCGCCTCGACGTACTCGCGCTCACGCAGCGAGAGCGTCTGGCCGCGGACGATCCGGCCGACGTAGGGCCAGCCGAAGAATCCGATCACCAGGACGAGGATGCCGACGCGTACGCCGCTGCCGGTGAGGCCGAGCAGGTCGTCCGGCAGGACCGAGACCAGGGAGATGATGAAGAGCAGCTGCGGGAACGAGAGCAGTACGTCCATCACACGGCTGATCAGCGCGTCGACCCAGCCGCCGAAGTAGCCCGCGATGATGCCGAAGAGCGTGCCGAGGGCGACGGCGACCATGGCGGCGAGGAACGCCACGAGCAGTGAGATGCGTGCTCCGTAGACGATCCGGCTGAAGATGTCGCGGCCCTTGTTGGGCTCGACGCCGAAGAGGAAGTCGCTGCTGACACCGCCGAGCGCGCCCTTGGGGAGGTTGGTCAGCTCGTCCAGCTCTTCCTGGTGGAAGTCGTTGGGCGGGTGGCCCAGCAGACTCACGATCAGGGGCGCGAAGACGGCGACCAGAATGAGGAACAGCACGACGAAGGCGCCGCCGAGGGCGACCTTGTCCTGCTTCAGCCGGTTCCAGGCGATCTGCTTGAGGGACCGGCCCTCGACCTTCTTCACCCCTGCATCAGCTGCGGGGGCGACGTCCTCGGTCGGGTCCGCGTCCGCAGGTGTGTCATGCAATGGTGCCGTCATCGTGGCAGGGACCCCTCTCAACCGGTGGTGACCGGCCCGCACTTGCCGCTGTAGCGACGTGATCAGTCCGTCGTACACAGGGGACGAAGGCCCCTGGAGCGGGAGTCTTCATCCACGTCGCGATCTGTTACCAGACTTGACGGGGAATGGATGCGCAACCGTGATGCTGATCGAGGTGTTCCGTTATGCGGACACGGGTGAACGAGGGTCGAACACGGGGCAGTTGGGGTGCAAGGCTTCACGGGGGCCTATAGGGCCCCACCCACATCAGAACGGACATCGCGTCCGTTCGCGCTGTTCAGTACCGCCCGGTGGCGCCGCGCAACGCTCAGTACTGCGCGGGGTAGCCGTATCCGCCCGCCGGGGCGGGGGCCGCCTGGGGCTCGCGGTCGTAGAACGGGCGGGCGTTGGCGCGCAGCCACATGGCGACCGGGTCGTAATCGTCGGACATCGCGACGGTCGAGACGGGCAGCCCCTCCGGGACGGCCGCGATGGACTGCTGCATCATCGCCCGCACCGCGTCGACCGACGGCGGCGAGGTGTCGTAGACGTCGAGGCCGATGGCCAGATAGGGCGCGCCGAGGACGGGCTGCACCCAGGCGCGGCGCAGGGAGCGCACCACGGGCGTGCGGTGCGCGTTCTGCGTCAGCAGGGCGTAGAACTGGGGGATCTCGATGCTCGGCTCGGTGAGCCTGAGGGGTCCGGCGGGCAGCAGGTCGAGGCCGGTGGCGATGCGGCGCAGGTCGAGCCAGGGGATGCCGACGCCGCCGCCGGGGGCGTGCGGGTTGAGCCACAGGCCGTAGTGGTCGGGGTAGAGGGTGCGGGCGACGTCGACGCCGCGCACCACCTCATAGCTGCGGTTCCAGCCGCTGGCGGACAGCTCCTGGGCGGAGGTCACGCAGGGCGCGTAGCCGAGGCCGTCGACCTCCATGTTCCCGTACTGGGCGTCGGGGGAGCCGGCCTGGCCGTGCCAGAGCAGCATCCACACCTGGTCGGCGGCGAGGGCGCGCAGCAGTGCCTCGTACGCGTCGTAACGCCCCGGCGTCACCTGGCGCAGCGTCTGCTCCACCTGTCCGGCCGCGGCCGTGCCCGACGCACTCACCCGTAACCGCTCCTTCGCTTCGCACCCGGGTCCCCGGGAACCCCGTCGCCCGGCACGGATGTGCCCCGGCCGGTTCATGGAACCAGCTTAAGCGGCGATCCTGGCACGGACTTGACGTACGACACCTCGGGCCGCGCGGGGAGCCGTACCGCTCTCAGACCTGGCGCTGGTAGAACGGCCGCACCTTCGCGCGCAGCCAGTCGCCGACCGGGTCCTGCGCCACGTCGAGCAGGACGAGGTTCACCGGCCATGGCACCGGCACCTGGCCGAGGGCGCGGCCCAGGGCCTCCATGGGCAGGTCGCGGGCGGCGCCTTCCCAGGCGGCCAGCTCGACGCCGACGAAGAGGGTGGGGTCGTCGGTCTCGACGGCGGCCAGGCAGCGCCGCGCGGTGAGCACGACGCCGGTCGTCTCGAACTCCCTGCCCGCCGCGGCGAGGAAGTCCACGGGGTCCTCCTGCCAGTCCGGCTCGAACAGGCGCACGCGCCCGCCGGTGGAGGGCCCGTCCAGCGGGGTCCGCCCGGCCCGGCACAGCTCGGCGACGGCGGGCGGCGGCAGGGGGACACCGACGGTGCCGTCCGGGTTCAGGGCGATGCCGAGCTGCGGGGGGAGGCCGCGCGCGAACTCCACCGCGGGCGCGGCCGTGCGGCCCATCAGGTCGGCGGCCTCGCCGAGGGCCTGGCGCAGCTGCTGCTCGGAGGTGAAGACGGGGACGTACGCCTGTCCGTCGATCTCCAGGGTGGGCAGGTCGAGGGTGCCGCTCTCGGGGCCGCCGCCGTTCGGCAGCGGGATCCATATCCGGCTGCGGCCGAGAACCTCCACGATCCGGGCGCCCGCCGACGCGGGGGCGCCGAGGGAGGCCGCGAGGACCTCCTCCAGTTCGTTGCCCGGCCATCCGCCGTACGGATGGGCGTGTGCCTGCGCCGGAAAGTCCATCTGTCCCAACCCCTGATCGCTCCCGCTCTGTCTGCCGCTGAACCCTAACGTCGGCCGTCCTCGGCGGTCGAAGGCGCTACCCCCGGCGGTCGAAGGCGATCCCCCGCAGCACCTGCGCCGCCGCGCGGTCCAGGAGCACCGCCGAGCCGCAGCCGCGCGGCAGGTGGCCGCGCTCGGCGGCGCCGACCAGCCGCCCGACGGTTCTGCGGTGGCGCGCGAACGCGTACCGCGACACGCCCCGGCCGCGCTCGCGCTGGCCCGCCAACGCGGTGTCGGCCGGGACGTCGAGCAGGAGCAGATGCAGCGTCCTGCCGCGCCGGGCCGCCTCGCGGGCGAGCCAGCGGCGCACCCAGGGCTGGGTGCCGCAGTCGTGCACGACGACGCCGACGCCGGAGCGCAGGACGCGGCGCAGGCTCGCGTAGTGCGCGAGGCGCACCAGGGGGCGGTAGAGCGCGTACGGCAGCAGCCGGGGCATACGGCGGGCCCAGCGGTCGCGGGTGTCCTGGGAGTCGATGCGGGGGCCCGTGACGGCCTGCCGCATCAGCGTCGACTTCCCGCCGCCGGGCAGCCCGGAGACGACGACCAGGTCGCCCTCGTGGAAGTGGAGGCGGTGGGGGCTGCGCCCGGCCCGGTGCCGCAGGTCCCGGACGACGGCGACGGGGAGCCGGCCGCACTCCTCCCGGAGCGGGGCGGCGGCCTGCCCGGGCAGCGCCACCCCCGTGGTCGTGGCGTAGACACTCGTCCTGCTGCGCACCGTGATCGGCCTCCCCATAGCGGTCACGTACTGCTTTCCCCGGCAAGTGTAAAGAGAAGGTAATGCGGCACAAGGGGATTACTCGACCATGAGTCCCCCTCGTCCACCTCGCGTGCAATGATGTGCGCGCCAACTCCATACCGGCCGTTTGAATCCGCGCGGGAGAGTTCCCGGACCAGCACCTACGGGTCCGGGGCGCCGAAGGAGCAAGTCCCTCCCTTGAATCTCTCAGGCCCCGTACCGCGCGGGCGAGGCACATCTGAAAAGCGAGCCGACACCCGTCGGCTCCACCCAAGGTGCAAGCCGTGACTCTCGCAGGTCGAGCCGGTCACGGCGAACCTCTCAGGTTCCGATGACAGATGGGGAGGATCGACCTCGCCCGTCACGCCCTGGGAGTTCCCTTCATGAGCACTGCCCCCCGTCTGACCTCCCTCGATGCCGTGCATCGAGCGCTCGGCGCGACCATGACCGATTTCGCGGGCTGGGACATGCCGCTGCGGTACGGCAGCGAGCGCGACGAGCACAACGCCGTGCGCACCACGGCCGGCCTCTTCGACCTCTCCCACATGGGCGAGATCACCGTCACCGGCCCCGACGCCGTGGACTTCCTCAACTTCTCGCTGGTCGGCAACATCGGCTCCGTCGGTGTCGGCCGCGCCCGGTACACGATGATCGTCGCCGAGGACGGCGGCATCCTGGACGACCTGATCGTCTACCGCCTGGGCGAGGCCGAGGCCCCCGAGTACATGGTCGTCGCCAACGCCTCGAACGCGCAGGTGGTGCTCGACGCGCTGACCGCCCGCGCCGACGGCTTCGACGTCGAGGTCCGCGACGACCGCGACGCGTACGCGCTGCTCGCCGTCCAGGGCCCCGAGTCCCCCGCCATCCTGAAGTCGCTCACCGACGCCGACCTGGACGGCCTGAAGTACTACGCGGGCCTGCCCGGCACCGTCGCGGGCGTCCCCGCGCTGATCGCCCGCACGGGCTACACCGGCGAGGACGGCTTCGAGCTGTTCGTCGCCCCCGGTGACGCGGAGAAGCTGTGGGGCGCGCTGATGGAGGCGGGCACGCCCGTCGGCATGGTCCCGGCGGGCCTCTCCTGCCGTGACACGCTGCGCCTGGAGGCGGGCATGCCGCTGTACGGGCACGAGCTGACCGCCGGCCTTACGCCGTTCGACGCGGGGCTCGGGCGGGTCGTGAAGTTCGAGAAGACCTCGCGGTCGGAGGATTTCGTGGGCCGTGCCGCGCTCGCGGCCGCCGCCGAGCGCGCCGAGTCCGCCCCGCCCCGCAAGCTCGTCGGCCTGATCGCCTCGGGCCGCCGCGTCCCGCGCGCGGGCTTCTCCGTGGTCGCGGACGGCAAGGTCATCGGCGAGGTCACCTCCGGCGCCCCGTCCCCGACGCTGGGCAAGCCGATCGCGATGGCGTACGTCGACGCGGAGCACGCCGCCCCGGGCACGCCCGGCGTGGGCGTGGACATCCGTGGTACCCACGAGCCGTACGAGGTCGTGGCGCTGCCGTTCTACAAGCGCCAGAAGTGACCCCCCGCACATCTTCCCCGTTCCGCAGCACCCACCCGCGTACAGGAGAATTCAGGTCATGAGCAACCCCCAGCAGCTGCGTTACAGCAAGGAGCACGAGTGGCTGTCGGCCGCCGAGGAAGGCGTCTCGACGGTCGGCATCACGGAGCACGCGGCCAACGCGCTCGGTGACGTCGTCTTCGTGCAGCTTCCGGAGGTCGGTGACACGGTGACCGCGGGCGAGACCTGCGGCGAGCTGGAGTCGACCAAGTCGGTCAGCGACCTGTACTCCCCGGTGTCCGGCGAGGTCGTCGAGGCCAACCAGGACGTCGTGGACGACCCCTCGCTGGTGAACTCCGCGCCGTTCGAGGGCGGTTGGCTCTTCAAGGTCCGGATCACGGACGAGCCGGGCGACCTGCTCTCCGCGGACGAGTACACCGAGTTCTCCGGCAGCTAAGGATCTCCCCGATGTCGCTTCTGAACACCCCTCTCCACGAGCTGGACCCGGACGTCGCCGCCGCCGTCGACGCCGAGCTGCACCGCCAGCAGTCGACCCTGGAAATGATCGCCTCGGAGAACTTCGCTCCGGTCGCCGTCATGGAGGCCCAGGGCACCGTCCTCACCAACAAGTACGCCGAGGGCTACCCCGGCCGCCGCTACTACGGCGGCTGCGAGCACGTGGACGTGACCGAGCAGATCGCGATCGACCGGGTCAAGGACCTGTTCGGCGCCGAGTACGCCAACGTCCAGCCGCACTCCGGCGCCTCCGCCAACCAGGCCGCCCTCTTCGCCATCGCCAAGCCCGGCGACACGATCCTCGGCCTGGACCTGGCGCACGGCGGCCACCTCACCCACGGCATGCGCCTGAACTTCTCCGGCAAGCAGTTCAACGTGGTCCCGTACCACGTGGACGAGGCCGGTCTGGTCGACATGGCCGAGGTCGAGCGCCTGGCCAAGGAGAACAGCCCGAAGGTGATCATCGCGGGCTGGTCCGCCTACCCGCGCCAGCTGGACTTCGCCGAGTTCCGCCGGATCGCCGACGAGGTCGGCGCGCACCTGTGGGTCGACATGGCGCACTTCGCCGGGCTCGTCGCCGCCGGTCTGCACCCGAACCCGGTGCCGTACGCGGACGTGGTGACCTCCACCACGCACAAGACGCTCGGCGGCCCGCGCGGCGGCATCATCCTGGCGCGCAACAAGGACTTCGCGAAGAAGCTGAACTCCGCGGTCTTCCCCGGCTTCCAGGGCGGCCCCCTTGAGCACGTGATCGCCGCCAAGGCGGTCTCCTTCAAGGTCGCGGCGTCGGAGGAGTTCAAGGAGCGCCAGCAGCGCACCCTGGACGGCGCCCGCATCCTGGCCGAGCGCCTGGTCCAGGACGACGCCAAGGCCGTCGGCGTCGACGTCCTGTCGGGCGGCACCGACGTGCACCTGGTCCTGGTGGACCTGCGCAACAGCGAGCTGGACGGGCAGCAGGCCGAGGACCGCCTCCACGAGGTCGGCATCACGGTCAACCGCAACGCGATCCCGAACGACCCGCGCCCCCCGATGGTCACCTCGGGCCTGCGGATCGGCACCCCGGCGCTCGCCACGCGCGGCTTCCAGGAGGACGACTTCCGCGAGGTCGCCGACATCATCGCCGAGGCCCTGAAGCCCGGCTTCGACGCGGACGCCCTCAAGGCACGGGTCTCGGCACTGGCGGACAAGCACCCGCTGTACCCCAACCTGTAGCCATTTCGTACGCTTTCCCTCGTACGAAACTTCGGGGCACCGCGCACACTGGAAGTGAACACAGTGAGTGCGGTGCCCCGGCTCATGCCCGGCTCACGCCCTGCTTTCTGCACCATCCCGGCAGACGACGGCGTCTACCAACCACCATTGGAGTTTTCCGTGGCCATCTCGGTCTTCGACCTGTTCTCGATCGGCATCGGCCCGTCCAGCTCCCACACGGTCGGCCCGATGCGCGCCGCTCGCATGTTCGCGAGCCGCCTCAAGAACGAGGGCCTTATGGCCCACACCACCGCGATACGGGCCGAGCTGTACGGCTCGCTCGGCGCGACCGGCCACGGCCACGGCACCCCGAAGGCCGTCCTGCTCGGCCTGGAGGGCGAGTCACCGCGCACGGTGAACGTGGAGAGCGCCGACGACCGTGTCGAGGAGATCAGGAGCAGCGGCCGCCTGAACCTGCTCGGTGCGCACGAGATCGCCTTCGACTTCGACGAGGACCTGGTCCTGCACCGCCGCAAGGCCCTGCCCTACCACGCCAACGGCATGACGATCTTCGCGTACGACCGTGAGGGCGCCCTCGTCCTGGAGAAGACGTACTACTCCGTGGGCGGCGGCTTCGTCGTCGACGAGGACGCAGTCCAGGGCGAGAGCCCGATCGTGCCGGACGACACGGTGTTGAAGTACCCCTTCCGCACCGGTGACGAGCTGCTCCGGCTCGCCAAGGAGACCGGCCTCTCCATCTCCGCGATGATGCTGGAGAACGAGAAGGCCTGGCGCACGGAGGAGGAGATCCGCGAGGGCCTTCTCGACATCTGGCGCGTCATGCAGGCGTGCGTCTCCCGCGGCATGTCCCGCGAGGGCATCCTGCCGGGCGGCCTCAAGGTCCGCCGCCGCGCCGCCAACTCGGCCCGCCAGCTGCGCGCCGAGGGCGACCCGCAGGCCCGCGCGATGGAGTGGATCACGCTCTACGCCATGGCCGTGAACGAGGAAAACGCGGCGGGCGGCCGCGTGGTGACCGCCCCGACGAACGGCGCCGCGGGCATCATCCCGGCCGTCCTGCACTACTACATGAACTTCGTCCCCGGAGCCGACGAGGAGGGCGTGGTCCGCTTCCTGCTCGCCGCGGGCGCGATCGGCATGCTCTTCAAGGAGAACGCCTCCATCTCCGGCGCCGAGGTCGGCTGCCAGGGCGAGGTCGGCTCGGCCTGCTCGATGGCGGCCGGCGCGCTCGCCGAGGTCCTCGGCTGCTCCCCCGAGCAGGTGGAGAACGCCGCCGAGATCGGCATGGAGCACAACCTCGGGCTGACCTGCGACCCGGTCGGCGGGCTCGTCCAGATCCCGTGCATCGAGCGCAACGGCATGGCGGCCGTGAAGGCCGTGACCGCGGCGAAGATGGCGATGCGGGGCGACGGCTCCCACAAGGTCTCCCTCGACAAGGTCATCAAGACCATGAAGGAGACGGGCGCGGACATGAGCGTCAAGTACAAGGAGACCGCGCGGGGCGGGCTCGCGGTGAACATCATCGAGTGCTGAGGCCGGGGCGCGGCCGCTCGCGCCGCGCCGCTTCCCTCAGCACGTGGTGTCGGGACGGATCCGCCTGAGGTCGATGAGGTAGTCGTCCACCGCGTCCGTGACGCAGGCGTCGCCACGGCCGTACGCGGTGTGGCCCACGCCCTCGTAGGTGAGCAGCATGCCGCCGGGGAACTGGCCGGCGAGGCTGTCGGCCTCCTCGTACGGCGTCGCCGGGTCGCCGGTGGTGCCCACGACAAGGACCGGCGGGACGCCCTCGGCGCGGACGCGGTGCGGGCGCTCGGCCCCGGCGGGCCAGTCCTTGCAGACCAGTTCGTCGACGACGCTCGACGTGCCGTAGCGGCCCGCGGTCTTTCCGGCGGCGGCGAGAGCGTCCCAGTAGGGGCGGGCGCCGCGCGGGTGCGGGATGTCGAGGCAGCTGACGGCGAGAAGGGCCTCGTCCTCGTTGTCGGGGTTGTCGGTGTTGTCGGCGTCGCGTGCGCCCTGGCGGGCCTCCGGGCGGGCCGTGCCCTCCGGCGCCTCGTCGCCCTCCGCCAGCTCGGCGAGGCCCGTGGCGTCGCCGTCGGCGGCCTCGGTCAGCGCCTCGGAGAGGGGTTCCCAGTCGTCCTCCGGGGTGTACATCGCGGCGGTCACGACATCGAGCAGGGTCCGGGCGTCGACCTCGTACGCCGTTTCGTCGCTGACCGGCAGCGGCTCGCGCGCCGCCTCCTCGTACAACTCCTCGATCAGGCCCGATATCTCCTCCGGGGTCGCACCGGGGCAGCCCTCCCCCACGATGTCCGCGCAGGACTCGGCGTACTCCGCGACGGCTCGGCGGAAGCCCTTGCCCTGGCTGATGGCCCGCTCCGACCAGTCCAGGGACGGGTCGACGGCACCGTCGAGCGCCAGCGCGCGGACGCGGCGCGGGAACTGTTCGGCGTACGAGGTGCCGAGGCTCGTGCCGTACGACCAGCCGAGGTAGGTCAGCTTCCGGTCGTCGAGGGCCGCCCGCAGGACGTCCAGGTCGCGGGCCGCGTCCTCGGTGCCGACCTGGCGCAGGACGGCGCCGCTGCCCTTCACGCACGCCTCGGCCTCGGCGTGTGCCACGGCGAGGGCCCGGTCGCGCTCGTCACGGGTCCTCGGGGTGATGGGGTCCGGAGTGTCGTCCTGTCCGCCCTCGTCGTCGGGCTCCGCGCACTTCACTGCGGGACGGCTGCCGCCCACGCCCCGGGGGTCGAAGGAGACGATGTCGAAACGGGCGCGCAGCTCGGCGGAGAACACCTCGCCGTTGTCCGAGGCGAGATCGCTCACGCCGGAGACGCCCGGGCCGCCGGGGTTGTAGACGAGCGAGCCGATGCGCTCGGCCGGTTCGGCCGTGGCCGCCTTCGCCACCGGCAGCACGAAGGTCTCGCCGTTCCCGGGGTGGGCGTAGTCGCGGGGCACGGTGAGGCGGGCGCAGCGCAGGTCGCCGCAGGGGCGCCAGGTCAGCTTCTGCCCGTAGAAACGTTTCAGCTCGGGCCGCGCCGCGGGGTCGGCGCGGACACCGGCCGCCTTGTCCCCGTCCGTGCCCGTCCCGCCTCCCGC
>NZ_WMBF01000822.1:0-1416 GCF_019400875.1 Streptomyces anatolicus
GGCTGGCGGAGGCGGAGGCGGCGTGGGCGGACCTCCCCGCTCCGGTGGTCCGGCTGCGGGCGGCGATCCCGATCTGGCGGCGGCCGTGGATGGTCCTCGGCCGTGACACGTTCGCCGGGGACCTCCTCGTACGCCTTGGCGTGGACAACGCGTACGCCGGGCACGCCGAGCGCTATCCCCGCGTCCCCGTCGAGGAACTGCGCGCGGGCGGCCTCGACCTGGTGGTCCTGCCCGACGAGCCGTACCGCTTCACGCCCGACGACGGCCCCGAGGCGTTCCCCGCGCGTACGCCGGTCGCGCTGGTCAGCGGCCGCCATCTGACCTGGTACGGGCCGTCCCTGGCGGAGGCCCCCGCGGTGCTCAGCGCGGCGCTGCGAGCAGCCGGCCGGTGACGAGGCCGCGCACGGTGTGGGCGAGCGCCACGGCCCAGGCGGCGACGAGGAAGACGTAGAGCCCGGCCGCGAGCCAGTCGAACGCCGGGAGGCCGGTGTGCTTGCCGAGACCTTCGGCGCCCGTCACGCAGGTGCCGACGGGGAAGGTGAACGCCCACCAGGTCATCGCGAAGCGCATGCCGCCGCGCCGGGCGCGCCGCACCATCGCGAGCGCCAGCGCGAGCCACAGCAGGGCGAAGCCCGTCACCGGTACGCCGTAGAGCACGGCGAGGGCGAGAAAGCCCTGGTCGAGCGGGGCGGGTACGACGCCGGGTGCCACGTCCGCGAACTTGTTGGCGGCGGTCGTCGACTGGCCGAGGGGGCCGAGCACGAGGAAGAGGGTCGGGGTGAGCGCGGTGGGCAGCGGGCCCGCGGTCAGCAGGCGGGCGAAGATCAGCGGCAGCATGACCAGGGTGGCGAGCAGGCTCAGGCCGAACATCGCGCAGCACGCGTACAGCATCGTCTGCTGGGCCTGGCCCGCGGGCAGGTGCGGGATGAGCAGCGGGCCGAGGGCGGCCGACACCATGGGCGCCACCACGGGCAGCAGCCATATGGGGGAGGCCTGGTCGGCGGTGATGCGGTGGCGGACCACCATCAGATACGGGATGGCGACGGCCCCGGCGAGGCCGATGGCGGTGCCGAGGGTGAACAGCACGGCCTCGACGGCGACGGCGGCGCCGGTGCCGATCCACTCCTCGCCGACGAGCAGGGCGCCGCCGCCGACCGCGAGCAGCGCCATCGACAGGCAGCCGTAGAAGGGTGCGACGGCCGGATCGAGGAGGTGGGCGCGGGCCTGGTCACGGTGGTGGACCCAGTGCGCGGCGCGGGCGGTGAGCAGCGCGGCGAGCATCACGAGGGAGAGCGCCCAAACGGTGGCGCAGGCCGTACGCAGCCCGGGGAACTGGTGGGGGAGGGTGGCGCCGGCGTTGGCGATGATGGCGGTGCCCATCACGGTCGCGTACCAGTTCGGGCCGAGGTGGCGGGG
>NZ_WMBF01000105.1:0-17344 GCF_019400875.1 Streptomyces anatolicus
CTGCAAGCGCGTCGCCTGCCCCAGCGTCGTCGCCCAACGCTTGCGCCAGCCCGCGTCCGCATCGCGCGGCGCATCGGCAATGCGCAGCAGAATCGCCACCGCGCCGAACGACAGCCAGAACCCCACCGACATCGGCGCCCACGGATCCAGCGCCACCACCGCGGCGGCTGCGCACGCCAGAATGCGCCCGGCCGACATCCGCAGCCGCGACACCGCCGCGGCCAGCACCACCGACAACATGAAGAACGTACGCCGCGCCGGCACGCCCCATCCCGCGATCAGGCAATAGAACAAGGCCACCACCGCCGCCGCGGCGCCGCCCGTGCTCGACCGGCGGCGCCGCAATGTCGTCTTCGTGACGATCATGCTGGGGATGCTGCTCGCCGCCCTCGACCAGACCATCGTCGGCACCGCGCTGCCCACGATCGTGTCGGATCTCGGCGGGGCGGAGCACATGTCGTGGGTGGTGACGTCGTATCTGCTAGCGGAGACCGTCGCCACGGTCCTGGTCGGCAAGTTCGGCGACCTGTTCGGGCGGAAGGTCGTCTTCCAGGTCTCGGCGGTCATCTTCATCACGGGGTCGTTCCTGTGCGGCCTGTCGACCAACATGACGCTGCTCATCGCCTGGCGGGCGATGCAGGGCATCGGCGCGGGCGGTCTGATGGTCACCTCCATGGCGCTGATCGCCGATGTCATCCCGCTGCGCGAGCGCGGCAAGTACCAGGGTGCGATCGGCGCCGTCTTCGGGGTCTCCACCGTGATCGGGCCGCTGCTCGGCGGGCTCTTCACGGACCATCTGAGCTGGCGCTGGGCGTTCTACGTCAATGTGCCCATCGCGATCGTCGTCGTCATCGCGGCCGCCCGCACCATCCCCGTGGTGAAGTCCGTGGCGCGGCCGGTCATCGACTACCTGGGCATCGCGCTCGTGGCCATCGGGGCGAGCGCGCTGATCCTCGCCACGAGCTGGGGCGGCAATCAGTACGCGTGGGGGTCGCCCACGATCATCGGGCTCTTCGCCGGCGGCCTGATCGCGCTGGCGCTGTTCTGCGTCGTGGAGACGCGCGCCGCCGAGCCGATGCTGCCGATGCGGCTCTTCGGCAACCCCGTCTTCACGGTCTGCTCGATCCTCAGCTTCATCGTGGGTTTCGCGATGCTCGGCGCGATGACGTTCCTGCCGACCTATTTGCAGTACGTCGACGGGGACTCGGCCACGATCTCGGGCGTGCGGACGCTGCCCATGGTGGTGGGGCTGCTCATCGCGTCCATCTTCAGCGGCAACGTCGTCAGCAAGACGGGGACGTACCGGATCTTCCCGATCGTCGGCGCGCTGGTGATGGCGCTCGGGCTCTATCTCCTCTCGCTCATGGGGAGCACTACGAGCGCGTGGCTGGAGTCGCTGTACATGTTCGTGCTGGGCGTCGGCATCGGCCTGTGCATGCAGGTCCTGACGATCGCCGTGCAGAACACCGTCCCGTACGCGGATCTGGGCACCGCCACGTCCGGCGTGACGTTCTTCCGTACGCTGGGCAGCTCGTTCGGCACGGCGGTGTTCGGGACGATCTACGCCAACACCCTTGAGCCCAATCTCAGGGACGGGGTCGCCGAGGCGGCGGGGACCGGCGTCGTGGATCCGGCGGCGATCGCGAAGGCGGCGCAGAGCCCGCAGGGGGTGCACGATCTGCCGGGCCCGGCTGCGGGGCCGGTCGTCGAGGCGTACGCGGACACCCTGCAGACCGTCTTCCTGTGGACCGTCCCCGTGGCGTTCCTCGGGTTCCTGGTGGCGCTCTTCCTCAAGCAGGTGGAGCTGCGCGACAGCGCGCGGATGGGCGCTCCCGACATGGGTGAGGGCTTCGCGCAGCCGTCCAGCGGCGACTCGGGGCACGTGCTGGAGCGGAGTGTCGCCGGGATCGTACGCAATGTCGGCATGAACACCGCGCGCGGCATCATCAGGGGCTCCGACACCCGGCTGGACATCGCGGGCGCCTGGGCGGTCATGCAGGTCTCGCTCTTCACGCGGATGGTGGGGCACGCCAGTCTCGGCCTGATCGCGGCGCGGCGCAGGATCCCGGCCGAGGTGCTTGTGCCGGTCTTCGACCGCATGGTCGAGGAGGGGTATCTGACCCGTACCGGCACATACTTCTCCCACACGCCCGCCGGGGAGCGCGAGGCGGAGGTCATCGCCAGGGCGTGGTCGTCCTGGCTGGCCGAGGAGATCGAGAAGGATCTCGGGCGCCCGCCGGACGAGGAGCTGACGGCCGCGGTGGACACGATCGCCAAGCGGCTGCTCGCGGAGGACCTGGAGCAGGGGCTCTCCTCCGAGACGGCGGGCGCCTCGTTCGCGTCGCGCTGAGCCGCACGGTCCGGGTCCGCTGAATCCCGCGCGGCTACACGGCGTAGCGGCCACACGGCGCAGGGGCTACACGGCGTACTGAGTACGCAGCTCTCGCTTGAGGACCTTCATGCTGGGGCCGAGCGGCAGGGAGTCCGTGAACTCCAGGCGGCGCGGGTACTTGTGGCGGCCCAGGTGCTCCTGCGACCAGGCGATGATCGCGTCCGCGTCCTTGGCCGCGTCGGGCGCCGGTACGACGACGGCGCAGATCTCCTCGCCGTGGACGGGGTGGGCCAGGCCGATCACGGCGGCCTGTGCCACGTCGGGGTGGCGCATCAGGACTTCCTCGACCTCGCGCGGGTAGACGTTGAAGCCGCCGCGGATGATGACGTCCTTCTTGCGGTCGACGATGGTCAGGAAGCCCTCGGTGTCCTTGGTGCCCAGGTCGCCGGTGCGGAACCAGCCGTCGACCAGCGCCTCGGCGGTGGCCTCGGGGCGGCCCAGATAGCCGGAGAAGACGTTGTGGCCGCGGATCACGACCTCGCCGAGTTCGCCGGTGGGCAGCAGCTCGACGCGGTCGTCGATGTCGGCGCGGGCGATCTCGACGTCGACGCCCCACACGGGGTGGCCGATGGTGCCCGCCCTGGTGCCGAGGTCGGGCTGGTTGACGGAGGCGGCCGGGGAGGTCTCGGAGAGGCCGTAGCCCTCGTAGACCGGTGTGCCGAAGGCCTCCTCGAAGCGTTCGAGGACGGCGACGGGCAGCGAGGCGCCGCCGGAGACGCACAGGCGCAGCCGGGGCAGCTCGGGGGCGGCAGCGGCGGCGGCGACAAGACCCACGTACATGGTGGGCACGCCGTGGAAGGTGTTCGCCCCTTCCGCGACCATCAGCTCGATGGCGCGCGCGGCGTCGAAGCGGGGCAGCAGGACGAGGGTGGCGCCCGCCCGCCAGGTGGAGTTCATGGAGACGGTCTGGCCGAAGGCGTGGAAGAGGGGCAGCGCGCCCAGCACGATGTCGTCGGGCCGGACGTCGTTGGCGTCGAAGGCGTTGACGGTCGCGTTCATGACGAGGTTGAAGTGGCTGAGCACGGCGCCCTTGGGGATGCCTGTGGTGCCGCTGGTGTAGAAGATGACGGCGGGGTCGTCGGCGTCGCGGGTGACGTACGAGGCGAGGGGCTCGGTCTCGCGGGCCAGGGTCTCCCACTCGCCCTCGGCGCCCAGTTCCATCATGCGTACGCCGGTGGCCTCGGCGGCCGCTCGGCCCGTCGGCGCCTTCGTGGGGTGGCACAGGAGCAGGCTGGCGCCGCTGTCGCGCAGGACGTGCTCGACCTCCTCGGCGGAGAGCAGCAGGTGGACGGGGACGACCACGCCTCCCGCGGCGAGGATCGCGTAGTAGGCCTTGGGGAACTCGGCCACGTTCGGCGCCATCAGGGCCACGCGGTCTCCCGGCCGCACGCCCAGCTCCGCGAGGACGGCACCCTGGGCGCGGGCCTCGCGCCACAACTCCCTGAAGGTGACGCGCAGTTCGCCCTCGATGAGGGCGGTGCGGTCCGGGTGGCGGCGGGCGGGCTCGGCGAGGATGGCGGCGAGGGACAGCGTTGCCATGGGGGGTGTGCTCCGTTTCCGTGCGGCCTTGCGGTGGTTCGGACTGCTGCGTGGGGCGCTGCTGTGTGGCGCGCGGGGCGCGCCGGGCGCCCCGGTCGGCGGTGGTGCGCCGGGCGCGGGTCAGTCGCGCTCGACGAGGAGCGCGGTGCCCTGGCCCACGCCCACGCACATGGTGGCGAGGCCGCGCGAGGCGCCCGTACGGCGCATGCGGTGCAGCAGTGTGGTGAGGATGCGGGCGCCCGAGCAGCCGAGGGGGTGGCCGAGCGCGATGGCGCCGCCGGAGGGGTTGACCAGCTCCGGGTCGAAGCCGAGGGCGTCCACGCAGGCGAGGGCCTGGGCGGCGAACGCCTCGTTGAACTCCGCCTCCTGGATGTCCTGGACGCTCCAGCCGACGCGGTCGAGCACCTTGCGCGTGGCGGGCACGGGCCCGAGGCCCATGACGTCCGGGTGCACGCCCGCCGACGCCCCGGCCGCATACCGGCCAAGGGACTCCAGGCCCAGGTCGTTCAGCGCCTGCTCGCTGACGAGCAGCAGCCCGGCGGCGCCGTCGTTCATCGGCGAGGCGTTGCCCGCGGTGACCGTGCCGCCCTTGCGGAAGACCGGCTTCAGGCTGCTGAGCTTCTCGTACGAGGTGTCCTCGCGCACGCATTCGTCCGCGTCGACCACGACGCCGTCGGGCCGGGTGACGGGGAGCAGTTCGTCCTGGAAGTGGCCGTCCTTGCGGGCGGCGGCGGCGCGCTGGTGGCTGCGGAGGGCGAAGGCATCCTGGCGCTCGCGCGGGACACCGTGGCGTTCGGCGACCTCTTCGGCGGTCTCGCCCATCGCGAGGACGCCGTGCAGGTCCTGCATTTTCGGGTTGGTGAGGCGCCAGCCGAGGCGGGTGTCGGCGGCCTCCATGCGGTGCGGCAGCACCTCGTCCGGGCGGGGCAGGACGAAGGGGGCGCGGCTCATCGACTCGGAGCCGCCGGCGAGGACGATGTCGGCCTCCCCCGCGGCGATGGTGCGCGCGGCGGTGGTGACGGCTTCGAGTCCGGAGGCGCAGAGCCGGTTGACGGTCGCGCCGGGCACGGAATCCGGGAGGCCGGCGAGGAGGGCGGCCATGCGGGCCACGTTGCGGTTGTCCTCGCCCGCCTGGTTGGCGGCGCCCCAGTAGATGTCGTCGATCCGTGCGGGGTCCAGCTGCGGCAGGTCGGCGAGGAGTCCTCGTACGACGCCCGCGGCGAGGTCGTCGGGGCGGACGGAGGACAGGGCGCCGCGGAGCTTGCCGATGGGGGTGCGGCGGGCGGCGGCGAAGTGGACTGTGCGCACGATACGACTCCGGATCGATTTGCGGGTCTCGCTGCGTGTGGCAGGTGCGGGGCTCGCTGCGTTAATTAGCGCTGCTAGTTTTGGAGTCTATGCCGGAGGCGGGGCCGTGGGAAGGGGTCCCCGCAGCCTACGACTGGGCGCGTCCCGGCTCCGCGAGGCGGGTGAGGGCGGGCGGCGTGTCCGCGATCGCCCGGCGAGGTCACGCGGCGCGGCAGAGCACCGGAGCCGGGGCAGCGCCGCGAGCCACGGTACGAACGGTCACCGAAGCCTGCGAGCGGTTCCGCGCGAAGACGACCAGGCGCAGCACCGCGAACCGCGCGACACCGGCGAGTGCGGAGGCCGACAGGTAGACGACCTGTTCGAGCACCGCACCGGGCGCCGCCACGAGCTGCTGCAAGGCGAACATCGCCACGCAGGTCACCACATACGCGGCTGCCGCCGACCCGGCCGACTGCACGTGCTGGCGCCAGGTGGCGCGCCCGCCCGCACCGAAGGTGAAGCGGGCGTGCAGCTCGGTGGCGAGGAGCGTGGAGACCACGGTGACCAGGGCGTTGGCCAGGGCCCAGGGGATCGAGGAGGCGAGGCCCGCCACGGCGAAGCTGGAGGCGAGCCCCACTCCGCCGCCGCAGAGCACGAAGCGGGCGAAGGCGGCGAAGGCGCCGGGGGCCGTCTGCTGCTGGCTCCGTGCTGTCTCCATGATCCGACCCCTCCGATGGCTCCTCCGCGTAAACGCGCACCCCCTGGCCTAGGAGACCGAGGAGCGCGCGCCCTTCATGGCACCATCATGGCACATGCATGGCGCCATAACGAGTCACTAATGGCGTCACGCATGGGCCAACCCTTGGGGGAACGCGGCCATGGGGTGCCTCAATGGCGGCCGGGCTGCAGGTGTTAGGCCTTGGGCCACAGGCGAGGGCGGCACTCCGGCGCCATCGTGGCACCACTCGGCGTCAGCCCGCAGTGCGCCGACGGAGAGCGGCTTCGCACCGTCACTCAAGAGGGCGCCGCAAAGGAAGGTCCCGCGAACGGAACGGTCGCGGCCGCCGACTTCTTCGCAGGGGGTTACGCGCCCCGCCCCCACGCGACGAGGCGAGGCGCGACAAGGCGGGGCAGGTCACCAATCCGCTGCGGCGCCACGGAGAGACGCCGCACGCGGGTCTACGGGTCAGCCGAACCGCAGGATGCGCGGGGCGAACGTGCCCTCGGGTCCCGCGGCCGTGCCGACCGACCACACCGTCGCCGTGCCCGGTACCGGCGCCAGCCGCATCACGGAGGATTTCCCCTCCCCGGTCACCTCCGGTTCGCTGTACCCCGTGAAGGACTCTCCGTTCCAGGAGAGGAAATCCGGCCCGGGGACGATCGGCGGGTAGGAGCCCGGCGGGCCCCACTTCTGCGAGCGGGCCACCGCGACCCAGCCGAGCCCGCCGGACGCGTCGGGTGCCAGTGAGGTGATCCCGCCGAAGTCCGTCGGCATGGTCACCCGGCTCCACGTCTTCCCGTCGAAGCGGACGAGCAGTGGCGGAATCGGCTTGCCCGCCGGGCCACCGATGAATCCGGCCGTGCCGCCCGCCCACACCTCCGTCGGCGAGACAGCGAGCACGCTTCCCACGGCCGACCGCGGGAACCCGTACACGATCGTCTGCTCCCACGCCTTCCCGTCCCAGTGCGACACGGCCGCCGCCGAGTCGGTGGAGCCCGCGGCCCAGACGTCGTCGGCCGACAGGATGTGCAGGCCGTACACGGCTCCCGGCGGCACCGGCACGTCCCGCCAGGCGCGGCCGTCCCAGCGCAGCAGCGCCTGTGCCCCGTCCCTCGTACCGATCAGCCAGGTCTCCCCGCCACCGGCGACGGCCTGGGTCACGCCCACACCGCGTGGCGGCCTGCGCTCGTTCCAGGACTCGCCGTCGAAGCGGAGCAACCGGGTGCCGCCGGCCGAGTCGCGGCCGACCGCCCAGGCCGAGGTGGGCGAGGTCGCCGCGACGGACAGCAGCTCGCCCTGCCAGCGGACCTCGGGCAGGCCCTGGCGCTGCCACGCGCTTCCGTCCCAGCGCAGCAGCAGCGGGAAGCCCGGCGCGTCGCGGCCGACGGCGTCGGTGCCGACCGCCCACGCCCGGTCCTGCCCGAAGGCCACGGCCTGGTTGAGCCCGGCCTGTGGACGTACCTCAGCCGGGACCGGGACGTGTTCCCAGGAGCGGGTCTCCGCCGCGGCCGCGCTCATGACGGCCACGAGGGCCATGGCGGCGGCGAGGATCGCGACGAGAAGTCGGCGTGCCATGGTCAGCCTCCCAGCCGCTCGCTCATCAGATTCGGTTTCGAGCCGTAGATCTCGACGGTCCCGAAGGAGAGCAGGGAGGACCCGGCCCTTGCCATGGCGCGTGGTTTCACGTCGATCGCGTTCGCGCGCTCGGGGCCGTAGGAGAAGGTGGTGCGGGAGCCGTGTATCCGGGCGTACTTCGACTGGAACGCGCGGTCGCTGCGCACCGGCAGCCACAGCGCGCCGTCCGGGCCGCGCACCAAGGCCTCCGCGTAGGTGCCGCCCAGTGGTGGGTAAGTGGTGCGCCAGGCATGCCCGTTCCAGGTCATCAGGTAGGCGCGGACCCCGTCGTCCGTGTGCTGGCTGCCGCTGATGGCGGCCCGGCCGGACGGTTCGAGCAGGATCGTGTGCACGTTGGCGCTCGACGGCAGGGGCACCTCCGCGTCGCGCCACGCGGTGCCGTTCCAGCGCAGGACGGTGGCCCCGGTACTGGTGTCCGACCAGGCCCAGGCGTTGGTGGCGGTACGCGCGGTGATGCCCATGACGTAGTGCACGTCGTCCGGGACGGCCTGCGTGGTCCAGGCGGAGCCGTCGTAGTGCAGCACCTTCAGTCCGGTGTCGTCCTCGCCGACCACCCAGGCGGCGCCCTGCGCCGCGGCGAAGTCCTGGTAGATCCGCAGGGTCCGGGGCAGCGGGAGGGTGCTCCACCCGTCCGCCGAGCGGCGCAGGATCTCCCCTTCGCCGGCGCGGTTGTGGAAGATCCACACCTCCTCGCCGACGAACTGCACCTTGCCGAGCCAGCCCTGCTCACCGGCGCCAGGGAAGGTGGCGTCCCGGCTCCACTCCGTGCCGTCCCACCGGTGGAGCATGGGCCGCAGTCCGTCGGCGGTGTGCTCGTATCCGGTCGCCCATGCCTCGCCCGGCCCGCGGGCGGCGAGGTCCTTCACGGTCACCGGCGGGGCCGCGGCCGGTACCGGCAGAGCCGACCAGCCGGGGGTCACGGCCGAGGCGGGCGACACCACAGTGGCGCACGCGAACAACAGGCAGACAACGACCGTACGAAGACTGTTCACAAGCCCCCCAGACCGCGAAGGTCGCACAGCCTACGGGCGTTCGCACACCCGTGCACAGGCGGCATCCGGCCATCACGGCGCTGGTGGCATTCGGCCATCCCAGGCCCTGGCGGCATGCGGCCGTCCCCCGGCCCTGGCGGCCGAAGAGCGGGCGCTGCGGCTCAGTCGGCCAGGGCGATCCGTACGGCGCCGCCCCGCGCGTCCACCCGGCCGGTCCAGTCCCCGGGGATGCGGAAGGGCCGGTTCGGGACCGCTGGGCGACGGCGGCGTGCGCGGTGGAGGGTCCTGCCGTCCTGGGTGATCACCAGGGTGGGGCGGGTGACGAACTCCGTTGTCCGCAGGGTGAATCCGTCGGCCGGCTCGTCGAGGGCGAGGCGGTTGGGCGCGACCCAGCCGAGCGGGGCCGCCACCCGCAGCGGCACCGAGGCGGAGGGCCAGTCGCCGTCGCGGAGGTAGCGCCGGACCGAGGCGGAGGCGGCCGCGCCCTCCCGGGCCACCACCCGCGCCGGTTCGACGGCGTGCAGGACGTTGCCCACCGCGAAGACACCGCGCTCGGCGGTGCGGAAGGCGCCGTCGACCGCGGGGCCGCGCGTGCCGGGGTCGAGCGGCAGGCCGCCGCGCCGGGCCAGTTCGTGGTCGGGGACGAAATCGCCGGTGAAGACGACGGTGTCGCAGGCGACGTACGCCGTCCTGCCGTCCCTGTGCCGGAGCCCCACCCCCGACAGGCGGCCACGGCCGAGGAGTTCGGTGACCGTGGCGTCCGTGAGGAGAGGGATGGCGTGCCGCAGCCGGGCCTCGGCGGCGCGGGCCCGCGACGCCTGGTGGCGCGGATGTTCCGTGACCAGCGCGGCGACCTCGACCCCGGCCTGCCGCAGCGTGTCGAGGGCGGTGAGGCTCACCGGCTCCGCGCCGACGACGACGGCCCGGGTGCCGATCCGCTGCCCGTGCCCGTGGACGGCCCGCTGCAACTCGCCCGTGGTGAACACCCCGGCGGGCCGCGTGCCGGGCACCAGGCGTGCGGCGCGGGGCCGTTCACGCGCGCCGGTGGCGAGGACGACGGCTCGGGCGGTGATGCGCTCCAGGCCGCGCGGGCTCGTGGTGTCCAGGGTGAGGGGGCCCGACCAGCCGGTGACGGTGACGCCGGTCCGCAGCACCGCGCCGACGCCGACAGCCGCGGCCACCCAGCGCTCCGCGTACTGCGGCCCGGTCATCCCGAAGCGGCCGAACCCACCGTGCGCGCAGTGCCGCGCGGCGCCGCCCGCCTGCTGCTCCCTGTCGACCACCTCGACCTCGCCCGCGCCCGTCGCGGCGAGCCCGGCCGCGGTGGCGAGACCCGCGGGACCGGCGCCCACGACCAGCACGTCGACGATGCGCTCACGCCTCATCCGGACCCCGACTCCCCACCCTTTTCGAAGAGTTCACGCACCTGGGCGCCGCAGTGGAAGCCCTGGCAGCGCCCGGCGCCCGCCCGGGTGCGGCGCCGCAGCCCCTCCGGTGAGCCGGGCGGAATCGTCGCCGCGAGGGCATCGCGGATCTCGCCGCGCGTGACCCGCTCGCAGTGACAGACGACGGTGCCGTACGCGGGGTCGGCGGCGATGAGGTCGGCGCGCTGGTAGGGGCGCGGGAAGGCCTCGCCGAGGTTCGGCATACGAAGGGGTGGCAGGTCCCGGGCCGCGGGGAGGCCGAGGCCCGTGGTGGCGAGGAGTTCGGTGACGTGGGCGGCCATGGCCAGGGACGCGGTGAGCCCGGTCGAGCGGATGCCGCCGACCGTGACGTAGCGCTGCTCCTTGTGGGCGCTGACGCGGTAGTTGTCGTGCTCGGTGGCGGCGCGCAGTCCGGCGTAGACCGCGGTGACCTCCTCATCGAGCAGTTCGGGCAGGATCCGGCGGCCCTTCTCGCGCAGCAGGGCGATGCCTTCGGCGGTCGAGCCGGTGGCCGTCTTGTCGTCCAGCTCCTCGGCGGTGGGGCCCAGGAGGACGTTTCCGTACACGGTCGGGGCCACCAGGACGCCCTTGCCGAGCGCGGTGGGCACGGGCAGCAGGATGTGGTTCACGAGGTCGCGGGCGAACTTGTCGAAGACGATGAGCTGGCCGCGGCGCGGGGTGACGGTGAAGTCGTCGTGGCCGAGGAGCCGGTCGATCGCGTCGGCGTGCAGGCCCGCGGCGTTCACGAGGTGGCGGGTGCGCAAGGTGCCCCGGCTCGTGGTCAGTTCGTGTCGGGCGCCGTCCGGATCGACGTGCCGTACATGGCAGTTGAGGTGCAGATCGACGCCACCGCGCACGGCCTGGGTGGCGTAGGCGAGTGTGGTCGTCCAGGGGCAGATGATGCTCTCGCCGGGCACGTCGAGCGCGCCGAGCGCGCCGGGGCCCAGGTGGGGTTCGCGGGCCCTGACCTGGTCGGGGCCGATGATCTGTGCCGCGTGGTAGCCGTTGCGGGCGGCCTTCTCCAACAGACCCGGAAGCGCGGCCAGTTGTTCCTCGTCCCAAGCCACGAGCAGCGCGCCGACCGGCTCGACAGGGATGCCGCACTCGGAGGCGTAGGCGGCGAGGAGCCGCCGGCCCTCACGGACGAGGCGGGCCTCCAGGGAGCCGGGTACGGCGTCGAAACCGGTGTGCAGGATCGCCGTGTTCGCCTTGGATGTGCCCTCGCCGACGTCGTTCGCCGCGTCGACCAGGGCGATGCGCAGCCCACGGTGGCGGGCCAGTTCGCGGGCGATGGCCGCGCCCACCACTCCCGCGCCGATGACCGTGACGTCGTACTCCGTATCGGGCAGCGCGCCACTCCTCAGCACCCGCCCGGCGCTCTCGGCCTCGCTCATGACGGCGTACGTTCCACGAGTGCCGTCACGGCCGAACGGAAGCCCGCGAGGCGCTCGGCCGCCTGGTCCGCGCCGATCCGGGGTTCGTAGACGGCGGCGGGCCGCCAGGCGGGGGCCGCGTCGGCGACCGGGAGCGCGGGGTCCAGGCCGATGCGGGCGACGGCGGCCGCGCCCAGCGCGGTGACATCGGGCAACGCCGATACCTCGACGGGCAGTTGGAGCAGGTCCGCCTGGGTCTGCATGAGCAGTGCCGAGCGGGTGAGGCCGCCGTCGACGCGCAGGCTCGTCAGGGGCGCGCCGAGGTCGGCGGCCGCCGCGTCGGCGAGCGAGACGACCTGCGCGGCGATGCCCTCGCACAGGGCGCGGACCACCTGCCCCGGGGTGGTGTCGAGGCCGAGGCCGGTCAGCGAGCCCCGCAGGTCGCCGCGCCACCAGGGTGCGGCGAGTCCCGCGAGGGCGGGTACGAAGGTGACACCTCCCGTGTCCGGGACGGCGCCGCCCACGGGGTCGATGTCCTCGGCGCCGCCGATCACTCCCATGTCGGTGAGCCAGCGGACGGCGGAGGCGGCGGTGTAGACCTGCCCGTCGAGGCAGTAGCTGCTCTTCCCGTCGAGCCGCCAGGCGACGCAGCTGACCAGGCCCGAACCGCCGCGGCGTGGCCGTTCGCCGGTCTGGGCGAGCAGGAACGCCCCTGTTCCATAGGTGCACTTGGCGCTGCCCGGCTCGGTCACGTGCTGGGCGAGCAGGGCGGCCTGCTGGTCGACGAGGAGCCCGGTGAGCGGGATCTCGGGGCCGAACGCGGTGGTGGTGCCGACGGGGCCGGCGGCGTCGACGACGCGGGGCAGGCGCTCATCGGTGAGGCCGTAGATCTCCAGGGCGCGCGGCGACCAGGCGACCTCGTCGAGGTCGAGGAGCTGGGTGCGGCCGGCCGTGGCGGCGTCGGTGACGTAGGCGCCGGTGAGCCGGTGGACGAGCCAGGCATCGCTGGTGGTGACCGTGCCGCGCCGGGTGAGGTGGCGGCGTATCCACGCCATCTTGGGCGCGGCGAAGTAGGGGTCGAGCGGCAGGCCGGTGAGGTCCTTCAACTCCTCCGCGTGGTCGGCGATTTCGGCGCAGACCGAGGCGGCGCGGCGGTCCTGCCAGACGAGGGCGTCGGTGAGCGGTTCCCCGGAGTCCGGGTCCCAGGCCAGGACCGTCTCGCCCTGATTGGCGAGGCCGACGGCGGCGACCGGTTCGCCCGCGTCGGCCAGCGCCCGCCGCCCGGCTTCGACGACGGAGGTGAGCAGTTCGGCGGGGTCGACCTCCACCAGGCCGCCGGGGAGGAAGCGGGGGCGCACCTCGGCGGCGCCCGTGCCGATCACGCCGCGCTCCGGGCAGACCACGAGGGCCTTCGTGCCGGAGGTGCCCTGGTCGACGGCGAGCACGGGCCGCTGCGCCGAAGGCCGCTCATCGCTGATCACCGCGGAAGCCTGCTACAGGGTGGCCGAGGCCGTCAAGGGACCGGCACGACGGCGAGGGGACGCCGGGCGACCGCGAGGCGAACACGCGACCGCGTGGGGACGCCGGGCGACCGCGAGAGGACAGCAAATGAACGCGCGGCGCGCCGTGTTGACAAAAGCCGGTCACAAAAGATCCAGGAAGTGCCCTGGAACGTAAAGAGCCGGATCTACACTGACCGCCGAGCAACATCGTCCCGAGTCGAATCGTCAACGCCTGTACCAGTCCGCCGAGTTCACGTACGTACCCGCCTTCCGCCCTCTTCCCCCAACAGAGGACTCATGCCCATGCCGTCAGGTCGCCCGGTGTACCACCCGGCGGGCCACGACGAACCGCTGCGCGCGGTGCTCCAGGACCTCAAGGCGGGTCGCTGGGTCTCCACGCGCAATCTGCTGACCGAGACGCCCGACTGGGGGCTGTGGACGCAACGTACGCAGATATTGGCGGCCGCCGTCGCCGGTTCCGACGTGGTGCACGCCTGGCGTGCCGAGGAGCCGCACAGCGCGTCGGCGGCCGTGCTGCACACCCGGGTCCTCGTGGAGCGTGCGCTGCGCGCCCACCGGGCGGGGCACCGGCGCACCAACGACCTGTGGCGCGAGGCGGTCGCCGCGTGCGCCGCCGCGTCCGCCCTGTCGCCCGAGGACCCCGTCCCGTGGATATGTCTGCTCGCCCTGGCTCAGCTGGACGAGGGGCAGCGGTGGGACGAGCACCGCATGGCACCTCCGGAGCCGATGCTCTTCCCCGGCCCCTGGCAGCTGCTCGCCGAGGCCGAGAAGCGTGACCCGGGCAACCGCGAGGCGTACCACCGCATGCTGCAGTTCGTCTACGGGCGCCGCGCCCGTGGCCCGCTCACCGAGGCGTACAACTTCGTGCAGTGGGCGTCGGCCGCCGCCCCCGCGGGCTCGGCGCTGCACCTGCTTCCCCTGTACGTGCGGGTCGAGCGCTACCGCAGGGAGGCCGGCAACGAACGCGCGCTGGACCTGCACTGGATCTCGGAGGACGCCACGCGCGGCGCGCTGCGCGCCCTCCAGCTGTGGTTCGACCACGCGCCGCCCGCCGCGACCTCGCTCCTCGACCTCAACCACCTGGCGCACGCGCTGTGGGGCGCCCACCAATTCCACGACGCGTTACGGGTGTTCAAGGCCCTCGACCCCTTCTACACGGTCGTGCCGTGGACCTACCGCACCCACTCCCCCGGTGACACGGACGCGGCCGCCGAGGTCTTCGTCCAGGCCCGCGCCCGCTGCGCCGCCGCCTCCCGCGCCCCGGGCTGAGACCCGCACCGAAGAGGATCACCCCGCTCCCCGCCACCGCTTCCCCCCGGAGGTACACCCGTGTCCCGCACCACCTGGTCGCCGAGCAACGTCCCGGCGCCACCGCGCAAGGACGAGGAAGAAAGACTCAGGGAACTCGGCTACCAGCCCGTGCTCGCCCGTCGCATGGGCGGGTTCGGCAACTTCGCCATCAGCTTCTCCGTCATCTCCATCCTCTCCGGCTGCATGACGCTGTACGGCTTCGGCATGAAGACCGGCGGCCCCGCCGTGATGCTCTGGGGCTGGGCGGGCGTCGGCCTCTTCGTGCTCTGCGTGGGCCTCGCGCTCGCCGAGGTCACCAGCGCGTATCCGACCTCGGGCGCCCTGTACTACATGGCCGACCGGCTCGGCGGGCGCCGCTGGGGCTGGTACACGGGCTGGCTGAACCTCCTCGGGCTGCTCGGCGCGATCGCGGGCATCGACTACGGCGCCGCGCTGTTCACCGGCGCCTTCCTCAATCTGCGGTTCGGCTTCACGCCGACCCCGGAGAAGACGTTCCTGATCTTCCTGTGCATCCTGCTCCTGCACGCCCTGCTCAACCTGTTCAACGTCCGTCTGGTGAGCCTGCTCAACTCGATCAGCGTGTGGTGGCACGTGGCGGGTGTGAGCGTGATCGTCGGCGCCCTCGCGATCGTGCCGGACCACCACCAGTCGGTGTCGGACGTCTTCGGCAGCGGCGGGTACTTCAACGCCACGGGCTGGGACAACCCGCTCTACGTCACGGCGATCGGCCTGCTCCTCGCGCAGTACACGTTCTCCGGGTACGACGCGTCCGCGCACCTGTCCGAGGAGACCTCGAACGCGTCGGTGACCGCGGCGCGTGGCATCGTGCGCGCCATCTGGGCGTCGTGGATCGCCGGTTTCGTGCTGCTCTCCGGGCTGACCTTCGCCATCCAGGACTACGCGGGCACCCTGGACACCAAGACCGGCGTGCAGCCCGCCCAGATCATGATCGACGCGCTGGGCGAGTCCGGGGCGACGGCGCTGCTGCTCGTCGTGATCGTGGCGCAGCTGTTCTGCGGCAACGCCGAGACGGCGGCGGCGAGCCGGATGGTGTTCGCGTTCTCCCGCGACAACGCGCTCCCCGGCTCCGCGCTGTGGCGCAAGGTCAGCTCCCGCACCCAGGTGCCGGTGCCCGCGGTGTGGCTCTCGGTGGGTCTGGCCGCCGCGATCGCCCTGCCGTCGCTGTACTCGGCGACCGCCTACACCGCCGTGACCGCCATCAACGTCATCGGCATCACGCCCGCCTACGCCATCCCGATCTATCTGCGGCTCCGCGCGGGCGACCGCTTCCAGCCGGGTCCCTGGAACCTGGGCCGCTGGAGCAAGCCCATCGGCTGGATCGCGGTGCTGTGGGTGGCGTTCGTGACGGTCCTGTTCTGTCTGCCGCAGGTCTCGCCGGTGACGGTCAGCTCGATGAACTACGCGTCGATCGCGCTGGCCGTGGTGCTGATCCTGGCGACCGTGTGGTGGTTCGTGGCGCGCCGCTCCTACAGCACCCCGCAGGCGTACGGCTCGGACCGTGAGCAGGCCGAGGTCGCGGAGGGCATCGTCTGATCCCGGGCCGCCCTACGCGGGGCGGTCGTTGAGGATCCGCTGGAAGAGCCGGTGGTCGCGCCAGGCGCCGTTGACGTAGAGGGACTTGGGCGCGACCCCGTACTCCTGGAAGCCGCACTTGACGAGCACGCGCTGCGAGGCGGTGTTGTCGAGCAGGGTGCCCGCCTCGACGCGGTGCAGGCCCAGCCGGGTGTCGGCGATCTCGCAGACGTGGCGCGTGGCGGCGGACGCGAGGCCCCGGCCGAGCTGCCCCGCGTCGGTCCAGTAGCCGAGCATCCCGCTGCGGACCGGGCCGAGCACGATGTTCGACAGGGCGGCGTGCCCGACGATCTCACCGCCGTCGACGAACACCCAGTGTGCGCTCCGGCCCACCAGCATCTCGTCCAACTGCCCCTGGACCCGGGCGGCCTGACCCTCCGTGGTGTAGAAGGTCTCGGGCCGTCCGGGGTCCCAGGGGGCGAGGTGGGCGCGGTTGCGCCGATAGGCGCGGGCCAGCGCCTCGGCGTCGTCGATCGTGACGGGCCGTATGAGGACATCCGTCGTGAGTGCCGCCTCTTCACCGATCATGCGATCAGCGTACGAGGGGTCCGCGCGGGGCGGTCAACGGCTGCCCGGGGCCCGGGGCCCGTCGAGGAGGGTCAGCGGCCGCCGGGAGGGTCAGCGGCCGCCCGCGACCCGCAGGACCGTGCCCGTCGTGTACGAGGCGTCGTCCGAGAGGAGCCACGAGACGGCCGCGGCGATCTCCGAGGGCTGTCCGGAGCGCCCCATGGGGATGCCCGCGGCGAGCTTCGCGGGCCGCTCGGGGTCGGCGTGGAACTCGGTCCAGATGACGCCGGGGGCGACGGCGTTGACGCGGATTCCGTCCCCGGCGACCTCCTTGGCGAGGCCGACCGTCATGGTGTCGACGGCGCCCTTGGCGGCCGCGTAGTGCACGTACTCGCCCGGCGAGCCGAGGGTGGCCGCCGCCGACGAGACGTTCACTATCGCGCCGCCGCCGTGCGCCTTCAGCTCCCGCACCGCGCGCCGGGCGCAGAGCAGATACCCGAGTACGTTCACCTCGAGCGCCCGGCGCATCCCCTCGGCGTCGGCGTCGGCGAGGGGGCCGACGGGGCCGCTCACCCCCGCGTTGTTGACCAGACCGGTGACGGGCCCCAGTGCCGCGGCGGAATCGAAGAGCCGGTCGACGTCGCGCTCGTCGGCGGTGTCGACCCGCACCGTGAGGCAGCGGCGCCCGAAGGCGCGTACGGCCTCGGCCGCCTTCTCCGCGGCGGCGTCGTCCGAGCGGTAGCCGATGACGACGTCGTGCCCGTCCTCGGCGAGACGGGCACCGACGGCGGCGCCGATGCCGCGGCTGCCGCCGGTGACGACGGTGAGGGGGTGTTGCACGGGGACCTCCGGTGGGGTTGGCTGACTCTGCGCGCCCGGGGCCTATCTTGCCGGGGGGCGCGCCTAGCTGCCGCCCTGGGCCTATGCCGGGGGCGCGCCTGGCTGCCGCCCTGGGCCTATGCCGGGTCCGCGCCTGGCTGCCGCCCCGGGCCTATGCCGGGGGGCGCGCCTGGCTGCCGCCCTGGGCCTCTCTTGCCGGGTCTTGCC
>NZ_WMBF01000106.1:0-17323 GCF_019400875.1 Streptomyces anatolicus
AGTTCTTCGACGAGGCGTTCGAAGGGCACGTCCTGGTGGGCGTACGCGGCCAGATCGGTGGCCCGCACCCGCTCCAGCAGCTCCGCGAACGTCGGATCACCACTCAGATCCGTCCGCAGCACCAGCGTGTTCACGAAGAAACCCGCCAGCTCCTCCAACGCCGCATCACCACGACCGGCCACCGGCGTCCCCAGCGGAATGTCCTCCCCCGCCCCCAACCGGGCAAGGAGCACACTCACCGCCGCGTGCACGACCATGAACATCGTCGCCCGGCCCCGCCCGGCAACCTCCACCAGCCGCGCATGCGTCTCCGCGCCTGCGGCCACCGCCACCAGACGCCCCTCGAACGAAGGCACCACCGGACGCACCCGGTCCACCGGCAGAGCGATCTCCTGCGGAACACCGGACAACACATCCCGCCAGTACGCCAACTGGCCGCTGATCACACTCGCCGGATCATCAAGACCACCCAGCATCTCCCGCTGCCACAACGCGTAATCCGCGTACTGCACCGGCAAAGGCCGCCAGCCAGGAGCCCGCCCCTCACACCGAGCCCCGTACGCCACCTCAAGATCCCGCGCCAACACCCCCATCGACCAGCCATCAACCGCCACATGATGAGCCACCACCGACAACACGAACTCACCCGGACCCACCACCAACAACCACACCCGCCACGGCACATCCACCCGCAGATCGAAGCCGCCGCCCAGTTCCTCGACGAGCGCCCCGGCCACCAGCTCCTCGTCGCAGTGCACGATGGTCAGGGGCGGGCGGCCCGCCCTTCCGCGCAGGACGCGCTGGCGCGGGACACCGTCGGTGTCGGGGAAGACCGTGCGCAGGCTCTCGTGCCGCTCCGCCACATCGCCGAGCGCCGCTTCTAGCGCCGCCACATCGAGCACGCCCGAAATGCGCAGCACCAGGGGCACGTTGTACGCGGCGGCCGCGCCCGGGACCGACTCCTCCATCCGGTTCAGGAACCACATCCGCTGCTGCGCGAACGACAACGGCACCACGTCCGGCCGCGGCCGCGGGCGCAGCGCGGCCCGCGCCTCCCCCGCGAGGCCGCTGCCGTCCCCGTCGATCAGCCGGGCGAGGCCCGCCACGGTCGGCGCGCCGAACAGTTCGGCGATGCCCACCTCCGCCTCCAGCACCGCCCGCACCCGGGAGATCAGCCGCATCGCCAGCAGCGAGTCGCCGCCGAGTTCGAAGAACCCGTCCTCGGCCCCGACCCACTCAAGGCCGAGCACCTCTCCGAACAGGCCGCACAAGATCTCCTCGGTCTGCGTACGCGGCTCCCGGCCAAAGGCCCGGGGGGTGAAGTCCGGCGCGGGCAGCGCCGCCCGGTCCAGCTTGCCGTTCACCGTGAGCGGCAGCGCGTCGAGGACGAGTACGGCTGCGGGGACCATGAACTCCGGGAGGCGGGAGGCCAGTTGGTCGCGGATGCGCTGGGGGTCGATGCCGTACTCGGAGAGGGGCTTCCCCTCGGGTACGTGCTTGCCGTCAGGTACGAGGTAGGCGACCAGGCGCCGGTCGCCCGGTCGGTCCTCGCGTACGACCGCCACGGCCTGCCGGACCGCCGGGTGCCCGGAGAGCGCCGCCTCGACCTCGCCCAGCTCCACCCGGAACCCACGGATCTTCACCTGGTCGTCGGCGCGCCCGGCGAAGAGCAACTGCCCGTCGGACGTCCACCGGGCCAGGTCCCCGGTCCGGTACATCCGCCCGCCCGCACCGAACGGGCAGGCGACGAACCGCTCCGCCGTAAGGCCCGCCCGCCCCACATAGCCGCGCGCCACACCGGGCCCCGCGATATACACCTCGCCCACCACGCCCGGCGGCACCGGGCGCAGGAAGCCGTCGAGCACGTACGTACGCATGTTGGCGAGGGGGCGCCCGATCGGCGGGGGTTCGTCGTCCGCCGTGAGCCTGGCGTCGACCGGTCCGACGGTGGCCATCACGGTCGCCTCGGTGGGCCCGTACGTGTTCCAGACCCGGGCCTGGGGAGTCCAACGGCTCGCCAGGTCGGCGGTGAGCAATTCCGCGCCGAGTACCCAGTTGCGTACGCCCGGCACGGCCGCCGGATCCAGCACGCCCAGCAGCGACGGCACCACGCTCGCCGTGCTCACCCCGGTCGTGTCGATCATCCGGGCCAGTGCGGCGGGCTCGGCACGTTCCCGGCTCGTCGCGATGGCGAGCGTGCCGCCCGCGGCCAGCGTCACCGCCACGTCAAGGACAGCCGCGTCGAAGCTGAACGACGCGAACTGGAGTACGGCCACGCCCTCGGCCACACCCATCGCCGGTCGCATGGCCTCAGCGAGGTTCGCCACCCCGCCGTGGGCCACGGCGACACCCTTCGGGCGGCCTGTCGAGCCGGAGGTGTAGATGACGTAGGCGAGTTGGTCGGGCAGGGCAGCCGTGTGCAGGGGGGCCGGGGGCTGCGCCGCCAACGCCGCCGTGGTCCGCGGCTCGTCCAGCAGCACCACCTGCGCCGCCACCGGTACGCCGGTCATGGTGGCGGCGGTGCCCAGTACGACCCGCGCCCCGCTGTCGGCGACCATGAACGCGAGCCGGTCCGCCGGGTACTCCGGGTCCAGCGGCACGAACGCACCGCCCGCCTTCCACACCGCCAGCTCACCGACGACCATGTCGATCCCGCGCGGCAGGCACAGGCCCACCTTGTCCTCACGGCCGACACCGAGGCCCGTCAAGTGGCGGGCCAGCCGGTTCGCCCGCGCCTCCAACTCCCCGTACGACACCACGTCCTGGCCGCACCGCACCGCCACCGCGTCCGGCGTGCGGCCCGCCCACTCCTCGAACAGGCCCGGCACCAAGGTGTCCGTGCCGGCGACTGCCGTATCGTTCCAGCGCTCCACCACCTGGGCGCGCTCTTCCGCCGTCAAAACGTCCACGTCGCTGAGCCGGATCTCCGGGTCGGCGGCGACCTGTTCGAGGACGTACACCAGGCGCTCGGCCAGCTTCCGGGCCGTCTTCTCGTCGAACAGGTCCGCGGCCAGGAGGACGTCACCGTCAAGCCCGGCCGGGGCACCCCGCTCGTCGCGCCGCTCGGTGAGCGTGACCGCGAGGTCGAAGCGCGCGGCGGGCGCGACCATCGGCAGCGGGCGCACCCTCAGGCCCTGGAGTTTCCACTCCGGGTCGGGCAGGTTCGGCAGGGCGAGCATCACCTGGAAGAGCGGATTGCGGGAGACGGAACGAGAGGGGTTCAGTTCTTCGACGAGGCGTTCGAAGGGCACGTCCTGGTGGGCGTACGCGGCCAGATCGGTGGCCCGCACCCGCTCCAGCAGCTCCGCGAACGTCGGATCACCACTCAGATCCGTCCGCAGCACCAGCGTGTTCACGAAGAAACCCGCCAGCTCCTCCAACGCCGCATCACCACGACCGGCCACCGGCGTCCCCAGCGGAATGTCCTCCCCCGCCCCCAACCGGGCAAGGAGCACACTCACCGCCGCGTGCACGACCATGAACATCGTCGCCCGGCCCCGCCCGGCAACCTCCACCAGCCGCGCATGCGTCTCCGCGCCTGCGGCCACCGCCACCAGACGCCCCTCGAACGAAGGCACCACCGGACGAGCCCGGTCCACCGGCAGAGCGATCTCCTGCGGAACACCGGACAACACATCCCGCCAGTACGCCAACTGGCCGCTGATCACACTCGCCGGGTCATCAAGACCGCCCAGCATCTCCCGCTGCCACAACGCGTAATCCGCGTACTGCACCGGCAAAGGCCGCCAGCCAGGAGCCCGCCCCTCACACCGAGCCCCGTACGCCACCTCAAGATCCCGCGCCAACACCCCCATCGACCAGCCATCAACCGCCACATGATGAGCCACCACCGACAACACGAACTCACCCGGACCCACCACCAACAACCACACCCGCCACGGCACATCCACCCGCAGATCGAAGCCCTCACTCAGCTGTGCGGCGAGCACCTCGGGGAGCCGCTCCTCGCCGGCCGGTGTCACGGTCAAGGGCGGGCGGCTCTCCTCGCCCTCCAGCACCCGCTGGTACGGGACGCCCTCGGCGTCCGGGAGCACCGTGCGCAGACTCTCGTGCCGGTCGGCCACGTCACCGAGCGCCGCTTCCAGGGCGGAGATGTCCAGGGCGCCTGAGATCCGCAGCGTCAGCGGCAAGTTGTAGGCGGCGGCCGCGCCCGGGACCGAGTCCGCCATCCGGTTGAGGAACCACATCCGCTGCTGCGCGAACGACAACGGCACCGCCTGCGGGCGCGTTCGCGGACGCAGTACGGCCCGTGCCTCCTCCGCGAGACCGCTTGCGCCCCCGTCGTCGATCAGGCGGGCCAGGTCCGCCGCCGTCGGGGCGCCGAACAGGTCCCCGATCCCCACCTCCGCGTCCAGGACCGCTCGCACCCGCGCCACCAGCCGCATCCCGAGGAGCGAGTCACCGCCGAGATCGAAGAACGACGCGTCGGCGCCGACCCGCCCCAGGCCCAGGACCTCGCCGAACAGGGCGCACAGCACCTCCTCCACGGGCGTCGCGGGCCCCCGGGCGCCGCCCGCGTCCGCGAAGTCGGGCGACGGCAGGGCGGACCTGTCGAGCTTCCCGTTCGCGGTGAGGGGCAGCGCATCGAGGACCAGCACCGCCGCCGGGACCATGTACTCCGGCAGGGCCCTGGCCACGTGCTCCCGCAGCAGCCGGGGATCCACGGCGGACCGCCCGTCCGGTACGACGTAGCCGACCAGGCGCTTGTCGCCGCCGGGGCCGCCGTCCCGGCGGGCCACCACGACCGCCTGGGCCACCGACTCATGCCCGGCGAGGACCAGTTCGACCTCGCCGGGCTCCACCCGGAACCCGCGGACCTTCACCTGCTCGTCCGCGCGCCCCACGAACACCAACTCGCCCTCGGGCGCCCACCGCACGAGGTCACCGGTGCGGTACATCCGGCCGCCGTCGCCGAACGGGCACGCCACGAACCGTTCCGCGGTCAGGCCCGGGCGCCCCTGATATCCGCGCGCCAGGCCCGCCCCCGCCACATACAGCTCCCCCACGACGCCCGCCGGGACGGGCTGGAGCGCCGCGTCCAGCACATACGCCTGACGGCTGCCCAGCGGGCGGCCGATCGGCAGCACCGGACCGCCCGCCGCGCCCGCGGGCAGCTGGTGCCATGTCGCGCACAGCGTGGTCTCCGTCGGCCCATACAGGTGCCGCACCGCCACCTCCGGGCAGCTCCGCGCCACCCGCGCCACCGCCCCGGCGGGCACCACGTCGCCGCCCGTCAGCACCTCACCGAGCCCCGCGAAACACTCCGGGGACTCCTCGGCGAGGACCCGGAACATGCCCGCCGTGACATGCAGCGCCGACACGCCCTCCGCGACCGCTGCCCGGATCCGCCCCGCGTCCACCACACCCGGTCCGGCGACCACGACCCGGCCGCCCGCGACCAGCGGCACCCACACCTCGAACAGCGACACGTCGAAGGCGTGGGGCGCGTGCATCAGCACCGCGTCACCCGCACCGACCGCCCAGCCCGCGTCGGGAGCCACCAGCGCCGCCACACCCCCGTGCGGCACCGCCACGCCCTTGGGCACCCCCGTCGAGCCCGATGTGTACATCACGTACGCGAGGTCCTGCCCGTCCACCGGGACATCGGGACCGTCGATCCGGCACGCGGTGACGGCCGCCCGTACCAGGGGGTCGTCGATGACCACCGGCTCCGCCCCGCTGTCCACGGGTATCGCGCCCCGGTAGGCCTCGGTGCACACCACCGCCGCCGGGTCCGAGTCGGCCAGCAGGAACGCCACCCGCTCCGCCGGATACTCCACGTCCACCGGCACGAACGCCGCGCCCGCCCGCCACACCGCGAGCAGCGCGACGATCAGCTCAGCGGAGCGCTCCATCACCACCGCGACCCGGTCCCCGCGCCGCACGCCGACCCCGGCCAGATACGACGCGAGACGCCCCGACTCCGCGTCCAACTCGCCGTAGGACATGGTCCGTTCGCCGTCCACGACCGCCACCGCGTCCATCGACCAGCCGAGCTGGCGGGCCAGCAGAGCGGGCACCGAGTCCGCGGCGGGCGGCCGCGCGACGGCGCTCCCTGCCCGCACCAACGCGTCGCGCTCGGCTGCGCCCACCGCCTCGACGCGCCCGACCGGCGCCGACGGGTCCGTGACCGCGCGCTCCAGGAACGTCAGGAACGACCGGTGTGCCGCCCGGAGCCAGTCGCGGCTGTACAGCGCGGGGTTGGCCTCGAAGGTGACCCGCATGCCCTCGCCCGCCGACCAGCCGCTCACCAGCACGCCGAAGTCCTCGACGCGCCTGCTCGACAGATCGCGTACGACGCCCTGGTGCTCGCCGAACCACAGGCTCTCGCCGGCCGTCGGCATGACGTTGACGGAGGGGCCGAAGTGCCAGCGGTCGCCCACCGGCCAGTTGAGTTCGCGACGCAGCCGTTCGCCCCGGAAGCCCTGGTGCGCGAGGAGGCCGTCGATCTCGCTCCCTGCCGCCCGCACCAGATCCAGCAGGCTCCTTCCGGGGGCGACGGGCAGCCGCAGGGGAAGCAGGTTCGCCATGGTGCAGGGGGTGCGCCGCGCCTGGTCGCTCGCCCGGCCGGGGACCGGGAGGCTCAGGAGGGCTTCGGCCGATCCCGTCATACGGCCCGTGAAGGCGGCGACCGCGGCGACGACGAGCCTGGGCCAGCTCACCTCGGCACGGTCGGCCGCCGCGCGCAGCGCCTCCACGGCGGAGGGCGCCAAGTGGCCCGTCTCCCGCAGGATCTCGGGCTCGCGCGCAGGTTCGGGCTCGGGCTCGGATTCAGGCTTGGGCTCGCGCTCGGCTTGGGACTCGGACCGTGCGGCCGGGCCGGGGCCGGGGACATCGGGCAGGTCCGGCCGGTCGGCGAAACGGTCGAGCCAGTACTGCCGGTCGCGCGCGTACCGCTCCGACGCGCGGTACGCGGACTCCTCCTCGACCAGCTCGCCGAGCGAGGCGTGCCCGGCCGGTTCCGGGGCCTGCCCGCGCAGCGTCGCCGTATAGACGTGCGCGAGGCGGCGGGCCACGAGGGAACAGCCGAACACGTCCATCAGCAGGTGGTCGTAGCGCTGGAACCAGATGTGCCGGTCGGGGGCCAGCCGAAGGAGCGTGTACGAGAAGGGCCGGTCGGAATCAGGGCCCCTCTCCTGGTGCAGTTCCGCCCGCATCCAGTCATCGGCGGCGGTTTCGGGATCGTCCTCCGCACTGACATCGACGGAGTCCAGAAGGGGCGTGGAGTCGAGAAAAGAAGCGGGCGGCTGTGCGGGGGCGAGTACCTGCGAGACCTTGTCGCCGTCCTCCACGAACCGCACCCGCAGGATTTCCGTTTCGCCCACCACCTGCCGCAACGCACGCTCGAATAACCGTGCGTCAATGGGCCCCGATATCTGGACGTACTGACCGACGCCGTACATCCGACGGGAGCCTTCCACGCGCTGCGCCAGCCAGATTCCTTCCTGGGAATCGAGCAAGGGCAGAGTGCGACCAGCTTTGCCGTTCATCATTCCCCCTCGCCGCGCGAACCGCGTCGGCTATTTCATTCCCGAGCCGTCCAACCGCGCGCCGTGCGCACTTGGACACCGGGCAGGCGCATGAACAAGCGCGGTGAATTCGATGCTATGGCCGAGGGGGGAATTGACGCGACCGTCCACAGTGGCCGCCCGGGGGCGGAATCACCCGGAGGCGGAGTCGCCCGCGGTCGTCACGGAGGCGGCCCGCGGCCGGCGTTGCCCGCCGTTCTGCTGCCGGGCCTGCGGGCGCCGCGCCGCCCGGAGCGGGAAGGCGACCTCGACGACGAGACCGCCCTCCGGCCTGGCGTGCGCGTCCAGGGTCGCGCCGTGGGCGGTGGCGATGGAGCGCACGATCGACAGGCCGAGCCCGTGGTGTCCGTCGCCCGCGGTGCGGTCAAGGCGCTGGAACGGTTCGAAGAGGCGGCCCACCCGGTCCGGCGGAATCAGGTTGCCGGAATTGGCCACGCGGACGACGGCGTGCTCGCCCTCGACGCGGGTCACGAGCCTCACCCAGCCGTCGGGCACGTTGTAACCGATGGCGTTGTCCAGGAGGTTGGCCAGCAGGCGCTCCACCAGCGCGCTGTCGCCCCAGGTGCCGGCGGGCTCGGTCACCGGATCCACCCGCAGCCCCCGCCGCTCCGCCTGCTCACGGCAGCCGAGCACCGCCTTCTCCGCGAGAGCGGCCAGTTCGAGCGGTTGGCGCTGGTCCAGGCCGCGTTCGCTGCTCGACAAGGTCAGCAGGGACTCCAGAAGCCGTGCCTGCTGCTCGCTGAGGAGCAGCAGCCGCTCGAAGTTGGACCGGAAGGACTCGACGGTGGCGTCACGGTCGATCAACGCCTCCTCAAGAAGGGCGTGTTCGACGGTCAGTGGCGTACGCAGTTCGTGCGCGGCGTTGGCGACGAACCGTTTGTGGGAGTCGAGGGCGCCCTCGAGACGGCCGAGCAGCCCGTCGACCGTCTCCGCGAGGTCCTTCAGTTCGTCGGCCGGTCCCTCGGCGGCCAGCCGCTCGTGCACGTTGTGCGCGGAGATCCGCTGGATGGTGGAGGTCATCGTGCGCAGCGGGCGCAGCACCCGCCCCGCGACGAACCAGCCGAGGCCGATCGCGATCACCGACATGATGGCCAGGGCGACGCCCGACTCGATCAGCAGGCGGTTCATCTCCATCTCGTGCTGGCGCATCGCCTGCTGGCGCCGCGCCTCGGCGATGCCCTTGAGGGCGGAGGAGGCGCCGCTTTCCGTGTACATGTGGACGCCGTCGTCCGTGGGCGGGCCGGACTTCTCGCGGCTGAAGACGAAGACGCCGTTGGAGCGGCTGACCAGCAGATAGGTGATCGTCAGCAGGACGGCGCCGGAGACGACGAAGAGCGATCCGTACAGCAGGGTGAGCCGCATGCGCACCCGTTTGGGCAGGAGGCGGGCGGCCGCCCAGGCGCGGAACCGGGCCGCGTGGGCCGAGCTGGGCAGACGCATCGGCATCGCACCTCACATCCGGTACCCGGGCACACAGACGTGTGCCAGGCTACCCCCGCCGCGCCGCCCCCGAGTCGCCCCGGCGAAATCCGGGACCCGGCGGGAAAACGGCATCCGCGACGCCGATGCGCGCGTCGCGGATGCCGGTCGTCCTTCTCCGGTACGGAGGTGGGGCTCACCCGTGGCCGGGCGGCACACCCCCTGGTCCTGGTCCTGGTCCTGGGCCTGGGCCATGCGGGCCAGGGCCCGGCCCGCCAGGACCGCCGGGGCCACCAGGACCGCCGGGACCGCCGGGGGCGAAGAAGACTCCCGGCCCCCCGGGACCTCCCGGCCCTCCGGGACCACCCGGGCCACCGGGACCACCCGGGCCACCGGTGAACATGGTGCCGGGCGGGCCGGGCGGCGGCCCGCCCACCGGCTCGGGCACCGGCACCGCGCCGTTCCCGGATTCCAGCGCCGGCGCGTCACCGTTGACGGACGGCTGGCGGGAGAACTGCGTGCGGTACAACTCCGCGTAGAGCCCGTCCAGTTCCATCAGCTCTTCGTGGGTGCCGCGCTCCTGGACCCTGCCCTGGTCGACGACGAGGATCTGGTCGGCGTCGCGGATGGTGGAGAGCCGGTGGGCGATCACCAACGAGGTGCGGCCCTTCAGTGCGGTCTTCAGGGCCCGCTGCAGCGCCGCCTCGGACTCCGAGTCGAGGTGTGCGGTCGCCTCGTCGAGCACGACGATGGGCGGGGCCTTCAGCAGTAGCCGCGCCATCGCGACGCGCTGCTTCTCGCCGCCGGAGAACCGGTAGCCGCGGTCGCCGACGACGGTGTCGAAGCCGTCCGGCAGGCTCTCGATCAGCTCCCAGATCTGTGCCGCCTTGCACGCTTCGACCAGTTCCTGCTCGGTGGCGTCGGGGCGCGCGTACGCCAGGTTGTCGCGGAGGGTCGCGTGGAAGAGGTGCGCGTCCTGCGTGACCATGCCGACGGTGTCGTTCAGCGACCGCAGCGTCACGTCGCGGATGTCGTGCCCGCCGATCCTGATGGCGCCCTCGACCGGGTCGTACAGCCGTGGCACCAGGTGGGTGATGGTCGTCTTGCCCGCGCCGGACGGACCGACAAGCGCGGTCAGCTTGCCCGCGGGTGCGGTGAAGTTGAGGTCGCTGAGGGTCCAGGTGTTCTGCGTGCGTTCCTGCATGGGCAGGGCGATGGACTCCAGCGAGGCGAGCGAGACGTCGGCGGCCCTCGGGTAGCGGAAGGAGACCCCGTCGAACACGATCTCGGGTGCTGTACCGCCGCGTTGGCTCGTGGCGGGCAGGGGCACGGCGTCCGGCTTCTCGGAGATCAGCGGCTTGAGGTCGAGGATCTCGAAGAGCCGGTCGAAGCTGACGAGCGCCGTCAGCACGCTCGTCTGTGCTCCGGCGAGCTGGTTGATGGGGCCCATCAGACGGGTGATCAGGGTGGCCAGCGCCACCAGGGTGCCGATCTGGAAGGTGCCGTCGATGACGAGGCTGCCGCCAAGACCGTAGACGAGCGCGGTGGCGAGCGAGCCCACCAGCATCATCGTCAGGAAGAGCATCTTGCCGTAGACGGCGGTCAGGATGCCGAGGTCCCGGCCCTTGGCCGCGAGCCCGGAGAACATGCCCGTCTCGCTCGCGGGACGGCCGTACAACTTGGCGAGCAGGGCGCCCGTGACGTTGAACCGCTCGCTCATGAACGAGCCGACCTCGGCGTTGACCTGCATGTGCTCCCGCATGATCCGCTGGAGCCTGCCGCCGACCAGCTTCCCGGGCAGGATGAACAGCGGAATGATCACCAGGGAGATCAGAGTGACCACCCAGGACAGATAGAACATCGTGATCAGTACGAGGACCAGCGTGAGGCCGGCCGACGCCACCGTGGACAGCAGTGTCGTGACCGCCTGTTGGGCGCCGACCACATCGGTGTTCAGCCTGCTGACGAGCGACCCCGTCTGCGCGCGGGTGAAGAACGCCAGTGGCTGGCGCTGCACATGGTCGAAGATCTTGGTGCGGAGGTCGTAGATGAGCCCCTCGCTGATCCGGCCCGAGTACCAGGCCTCCGCGAATCCGAGCGCGGTGCTCAGCAGCGCGAGGGCGGCGACCGCCACGGAGATCCACACGACGACCGAGTTGTTGCGTTCGACGATTCCATCGTCGATGAGGTACATGAACAGGATGGGCGTGGCCACCACGTTCGCCGCGTTGAGCGCGGTGATGACCAGGAGAAGCACGATGTTGAGGCGGTACGGTTTCGTGTAGGGGATGACGCGTTTCGCCGTGCCGGGCTTGATTCGCTGTTTGGTCACCGGCTGGTCCGGCCCCATACCGCCGCTCATTATCACCGGCCCCGGGCCACCGATCATGGCCACGAAAACCTCCCGTTTCCGTTGTCGTTGCGGTCCGGGCGCGCCTAGCCGGCGGCTTCGTACTTCTCCATCTCCTCGATGAGGCTCTTGGGCCGGATGTCCGTCCAGTTCTCCTCTATGTACGCGAGGCAGGCCTCCCGCGTGTCCTCGCCGAAGACGGCCTTCCAGCCGGCCGGTACTTCGGCGAAGGAGGGCCAGAGCGAATGCTGGTTCTCGTCGTTGACAAGAACGAGGAAGGTTCCGTTTTCGTCGTCGAACGGGTTGGGCATGACCACTCCGATCAATTTCTGTCGGCAGGATGTGTTTACGCTAGCCGGGGGCCCGTGGGCCGACAAGGGCGTCCAGTGCGTGCCTGACGCGGGATGGAATTCACGGTGTTCGTCCGGCGAAGAAACCGGTGATCGCCGAATTCACGGCGGCGGGCCTCTCCAGATATCCGTAGTGGCCGCATCCCGGGATCTCGGTATAGGTGCTTCCCGGAATGCTCTGCGCGACCTCGCGGGACAGCCGCGGGCGGACGACGAGGTCGTCCCGGAACCCGATGACCAGACACGGCCTGTTGATGCGCCGGTAGTCCCGCAGGCGGTCCGGGATCAGCTGGAGCCCGAGCTGGCCGCGCAGCCCCGAGCGGTCGAGGTCCGACATCTCGAAGACGGCGAGCCAGTCCCGCAGCCGCTCGTCGTCGTTCAGCGTCCGCGGCGAGAGATTCTGGAGTGCCTGTACGTAGGCCGTGTAGCGGGGCGGCAACTTGCCCCCGCTGTCGCCGAGTCGCATGTCGGCGAGGTCCATGTCTGCGGCGGTCATCGCGGCGGTCAGCGCGTCCGTTCGTCCGCTGGTCGCCATCAGGACGGCCTGGCGTACGAGTTCGGGGCGGGCCAGGAGCAGTTCCTGGACGGCGATCGCGCCGAGCGAGTAGCCGACGATCCGGCAGGCGCCCTCGCCCAGGTGCTCGATGAGGCCCGCGATGTCCGCCGCCATGTCGTGCAGGGTGAACCCCTCGGGGCAGGGGTCGCTCGGCGGGATCCCCCGGTTGTCGAGGGTGATCACCCGGTACCCCGCCCGGGTGAGGGCGGGCACCTGGTGGGTGCGCCACATCCGGCCGGGTGCCCCGGTGCCGGTGACCATGACGACCGGTTCTCCGGTGCCGTACTCCTCGTAGGAGAGTCGTGTGCCGCCTGTCCGGGCGATCGGCATGGGGCTCCCTTCAGCCGCCGGAGCCCGGCGGACCGTCCTGCGGGTCCTCCTGCGGGCCACCCGGCGGGCCGTCCTTCGAGGTCGCGGCGAAGCGGCCGACCTTGTCGATGACGTCCTGGCCGTAGATCCGCAGGGCCTGCTGGAGCGCGAACTCCGCCATGTACGCGCGGAACGCGTCCGGTGGTTCCTCGGCGAGGTTGAGCATGCGGCGGTTGGCGAGCACGGCGGCGCCGTCGAGCCCGGCCACGACGCGTTCGACCGCGGCGTCCATGTCCTCCGGTTCCACGACCTCGTCGACCAGGAGCCGCGCGGCCGGTTCGGCAGCCCTGATCCTGCGGCCTTGGAGGATGATCTGCCGGGCGAGCCTGGGGCCCGCGTACCGGGTGAGCCGGAAGTTGGCGACGCCGGGGATGATGCCCTCCTTCGCCGCGGGCAGGCTGAGATAGGCGTCGGACGCGGCGAGCACGTGGTCGCAGACGAGCAGGACCTGGGCCCCGCCGCCGATGGCGAAGCCGTCCACGGCGGCGACCCACGGCTTCTCCACGCGGGGCGAGTGCCACTGGCCCGCGTGGTCGATGAGCACACCGCGTACGAGCTTGTGGAGGTAGCCGAGTTCACGGCGCAGCAGGAACCCGACCAGCGGTATGTCTCCGGAGCTGAGGCTCTTGAGGTTGATGCCCGCGCTGAACACCCGCCTGCCGCGGTAGCGCGGATGGCTCATCTCCCCGCCGCGCAGCAGCCCGACCCGTACCGCCGGGTCGAGAAGGGCGAGGTCGACTGCGGTCTCCATGTCGTCGACCTGGCGGGTGTCCTCGGCGTTCAGGCGGTCGTCGCGGCACAGCGTCAGCCGCGCCACGCCGTCGCCGCCGCGTTCGAGGCGCACGGACTCCATCCGCACCGCGCCGGTGAGCGTGAACTCCTCAAGGAGCGCCAGGGCGCGCGGTGTTGGCCGGAGCATGGCGTCGAGCAGGTGCGGGCCCGCCGTGGGTGAGCGGAGCACCGCGCGCAGGAAGATGCCCTGGTCGATCTCGTGCCCCTCCTTGGCCGCCTGGGGCCTGGCGCGCTCGGCGGCGAGCAGGGCCTCGTCGGGCACCAGGCCCGGCAGCTCGGTGGCGGCGGCGTCGAGGAGTTCGTCGATGCGGAGCGACAGGGTGCGACCGCTGGTCAGCCGGTCGTACACGGCGTCGGCGTACGCGTCGAGGAACGCGGCCCGTAGTGCGCGGGCCGCGTCCTTGGCGGCGGCGATCGCGGCCCGCTCGCCGGGTGTGCGGGCGGGCGGTTCCGGCAGGACCCTGGCCAGTTCGTCGGCGCGGGCGACGGCTCCGGACGAGGCGGTCAGGGCCTGCCAGACGTCCCTGACGTCCCCGGGGGCCGTGGGTGAGGGCGCTGCGGGGGCGTGGTGGACGGTCGTCACGACGCCGCCACCTCCTTGTCGGCATTCTGCCGCAGGGCGCGGTCGCAGGCCGCGAGGTGGGCGCCCAGGGCGTCCTCGAAGCTGGTCGTCGCGGCGTCGAACAGCAACTGCCGCCGGATCGCGATCTCTTTGCCGGACAGGCCGTGCGCGAGTCCTGCCGCCGCGGTCACGGCCGCCGCCGGGTCGTCGGTCACTTCGTCGACGATGCCCAGTGCCAGCGCCTCGGCCGCGTCGATCGGTTGGCCGAACAGGACGGCCTTGCGGACCCGTGCGGCCCCGGCGAGCTGGACCAGGCGGTAGCCGGCCATGCCGGGCCAGGTGGCCGTGGCATCGCGCGGGACGAGGAGCCGGGTGTCCGGGGCGGCCACGCGGAGGTCGGCGGCGAGGAACGCGTCGAGCGCGGTCCCGCCGCAGTCGCCCCGGGCGACCGCGACCGTGGCCGCCGGCAGCCGTTCCAGGCGGCGCAGGGCGCGCTCCCACTTGGTGACCAGCATGACGTCGAGGCCGCCGGTCCAGTCGCCGTGCGGCGCCCCCGTGACATGGACGACCGCGAGGGCGTGGTTTTCCGGGTCCTCGGCCCGGTCGCAGAGGTCCGCGACGGCCTTGACGGCCGTGGCGGAGAGGGGCTCGGAGCCGTCCAGTTCCAGTGCGCGCAGGGGTTTCATGGTCCCGTCCGTCCTCACCGTCGGCCCGTCCTCGCCGTGGCTCGCCCTCACCATCGGATCAGCGCCGTCTCGATCGTGGAGCCCGGGCCCATGGTCATGAGCACTCCGTACTCGCCGGGCCGGGTGCCCCCCTCTTCGAGGAGGCGTTCGTAGGAGAAGAGGAACGATCCGCTGGAGACGTTCCCGTGGTCGCGCAGCACGCCGACGGTGTGCCGTACGTCGTGGCGGGTCAGCCCGAGGTTGACCACGACGGCGTCGATGACCTTCTTGCCCCCGGAGTGCACGAGCCAGTGCCGTATGTCGCTCCTGCGCAGTCCGGTCCCCGCCAGCAGGCGGTCGACGACGATCTCGGCGTGCGCGCCCACGACGTAGGGAATCTGCGGGTCGAGGAAGAAGCTGAACCTGCCCTGGTCGCGGTCCCAGTCGTAGCGCATCGCGTCCACGGCCTCGGGGATGATGCAGCTGGCGAACTTCAGCACCGCCGGGGCCGGTTGCGGTGCCCGCTCCCGCTCGTCCCCCGCGACGAGCGCGACGGCCGCGGCGCCGTCGCCGAAGAGACTGTTCACCACGGCCGTGCGCATCGTGGAGTCCATCGCGTACGCGGCCGAGCACGCCTCGACGCAGAGCACGACGGCGAGTTCGCCGGGGTGCGAGGCCGCCCACCCGGCCTCCACGCTCAGGGCGTTGAGGCCCGCGTTGCAGCCCATGCCGACGATGTCGGCCCTGCCGCAGTGCCGGTCGATGCCCAACTCCCTTATGAGCAGCGCGCTGAGTCCCGGGGTGAGGAAGCCGGTGGAGGTGACGCAGCACAGGTGGCGCAGGTCGGCCAGTTCGGCTCCGGCGTTCTTCAGGCAGGCGCGCAGGGCCTCGGCGCCCATCTCCAGTGCCAGCGCCTTGTGCTTGTCGAGCAGGTCGCCCTGGGACTCGGGGGCGCGCACTCCGTGGGCGTCCTCGGCGGGCAGGGTGAGGTTGCGGCGCTCGATGGCGCTGTTGAGGAAGACCGACCGCACCTTGGGGTCGGTGATGCCGAAGGCGTCGAGCACTTCCCGCTGGGAGTAGGAGGTGGCGCTCACGGCCGTGCCCACTCCGGTGATCCGGGGAGCGGGGGCCATCCGGATGTCGTCAAGCACCCCGGGCAGCGCCATTCTCTCGGGCGCTGCCGCTATGTCGATGGTCATCGGAAGGTCCACCCCCACATTCGTGGCTTGCTGCGGCGCGGTTCACGCATGGCGTTGGTGCCGGTCACGGTGCCGTCCCTTCTGGTGTCGCGCTCCACGCCTCGATGAAGCGGGCGAGCCTCGCGGCGCCCTCCTCGATCTGGGTGGGCGTCAGATAGCTGGTGGAGAGGCGGATTCCATGCGTTCCGCCGCCCCCGGGATGGAAGTACGACATGGGCGTCCAGATGACGCCGAAGTCCTGTGCCGAGCGGATCAGCGCGGCGTTGTCGGCGCGGAACGGCACGCGCAGGGTGAGGAAGAAGCCGCCGGTCGGTTCGTTCCAGCGCACGCCGATGGCCTCGCGCCGCTCCGCCGGCAGGTGGCGGTCGAGTTCCCTGAGCGTGGCCCGCATGGCGTCGCCGTAGTAGGCGGCGGCCGCGGTGTTCAGCTCCGAGACCATCCCGTCGGCCGCGAGGAGGGCGCCCGCCACGGCGCCCTGGCTGAGCGAGGAGGTGTTGACCGTCACCATGCTCTTGATCTTCGCGAGTTCGTCCGCGAGCAGTCCGGTGCGGCCCGCGTCGTCCAGGACGGGCTGGTCGGCGATGACGAAGCCCACCCGGGCGCCGGGGAACACCGTCTTGGAGAACGAGCCCAGGTGCACCACGCTGTGCGCGCGGTCCAGGGACTTCAGCGTGGGCAGCGGCCGGCCGGGGCTCACCAGCCGGTAGGGGCTGTCCTCCAGTACGAGGATGCCGTGCCGGGCGGCGAGCGCGAGGAGTTCGGTGCGGGCGCGCGGGCCCATCGTGGTGCCGGAGGGGTTGGAGTGGTCGGGTACGACGTAGAAGGCGCGGGGGCGGCGCCCGCGGGCCCGCTCGTTCCTGATCGCCGCTTCCAGGTCGGCGCAGGAGATCCCGTCCTCGCGTTCCTCGACGGCGGTGACGGCGACGTCCAGGAGCCGGGCCGCGCCGGTGATTCCCACGTAACAGGGGCTGGAGACGAGGAGGACGTCGTCGGGTCCGGTGATGAGGGCGCGCAGCACGAGGAGCATCGCCTCCTGCGCGCCGACGGTCACCACGATGGACTCGGCGGGTACGTCGATGTTCTCGTCGGCGCGCAGCGAGTCGGCGATGATCTCCCGGATCTGGCCCGCGGTGGGACCGTACTGGTACATGGCCGTGCGCACCTGCTGAGCTGAATTCCCCTGCTCCTCCAGGTGGTTGAGGTACCGGCGCAGGTGCGTGAAGATCTGCTCGCTGTCGAAGAAGCCGTCGTAGGGGCGGCCCGGCGCGAAGGAGATCGCCTCCGGGTAGCGGGAGGTGATCTCGTTGAGGAACGTCATCGTGTCCAGGACCGGGTCGCAGACGCTGGCGTGCAGCTCGGCCTTCCGCAGCGGCTGCGCGGCCCGGACCGGCGCCGCGTCGGCGGCAGCATCTGCGGCAGCGGGACGGGGAGCGGTACGGATCGCGTCGGGCCCGATGTCCGTGACGGTGGCGGCGCCCGTGAAGGCCATCGCGGCGCCCAGTTCCCGGACG
>NZ_WMBF01000823.1:0-1384 GCF_019400875.1 Streptomyces anatolicus
CGTCCATACCGCGCCCCGCACCGAGCCCACCTCGCCGACCAGGCCCGACACCGCGGCGCCGATCGCGAGCGCCCCGCTGAGCAGGAAGCGGAAGGTAGCGTTCATGCGCCCCAGGAGGGCGTCGGAGGTCATGCCCTGGCGCAGGCTCACGCCGAGTACGTTGTCCATTCCCGTCTTGAACAGGGCGAGCAACCACCCCGCTCCCGCCACATACAGCCAGGGCCCCCGGTCCACGAGCGGGACGAGCAGCCCGGCGGGAGCCAGGCACAAGCCCGCGAGGCCGAGAGCGCGGCCGAAACCGACGCGTGCCGCGATCGCCCGGGCGCACCGCGCGCCGAGCAGCATCCCGACGCCGCCCGCCGCCCAGAAAAGCCCCAACGCCCCCGCCGTCAGTCCGAGTTCGCTGAGGAAGAGCACGGGCAGCATGGTGTTGACGATCTGGGAGCCGAGGTTGCTGAGGGAGGCGGTGAGAGCCAGGGCCCGCAGTTCCTTGTTGCCGAGGACGTGACGCAGGCCTTCGGCTATCTGGGCGCCGAGGCGGGGACGCCCGCTGGGGGCGCCTCGTATCTCACGTACGTATCCAACATCTCGTCCGCCTCGTCCGCCTCGTCCGCCTCGTCCGCCTCGTCCGCCTCGTACGCCTCGTCCGCCGGACCCGCGCTCTCCGTCGCCCCGCACGGCGGTGAGCCGCAGTGTGGACGCCATGTAGCTGACGGCGGTGCACACCACGGCGACGGGCGCGGTGAGCAGCACCATGAGGCCGCCGCCCGCGCCGCGCCCCGCCACATTGCCGGCGGCCATCAGCGTGACCATGGCGGCGTTGGCCCGCACCAGGCTGTTGCGGCCGACCAGTTGGGGCAGCACGCTCTGTGAGGCGACGTCGAAGAAGACGGTGGCGCAACCGTTCAGGAAGACCACCGCGTAGAGCTGACCGAGCGTGAGGCAGTCCAGCCACCAGGCGAGCGGCACGGTGGCGTAGAGCGACCCTCGCACGAGATCGGCCGCGATCAGCACGCGCCGGTGCCGCAGTCGGTCGACCCAGGCCCCGGCGGGCAATCCGATGAGCAGGAACGCGACCATGCTCAGGGTCGCCAGCGCGCCGACCTGCCCGGGCCGTGCGTCCAGAGCGGTCACGGCGACCAGGGGGACGGCCACGTAACCGACGTTGGTGCCGAGTTGGCTCAGCGCGGTGGCACTGAACAGGACGCGGAAGTCGCGCACGCGCCATGGGGAGTCTGGTGGAGGTGGCAAGGGGGCTTGCGCAGGGGGTCGCCCGGGCGGTCGCTTGGGTGGTCGCCCGGGTGGTGGTGGCGGTGAGGCGTGCGCGCTCGGTTCCATTCGTCCTTCTCATCCAGGGATCGAACCTGTGCTTTCACGTCAGCAG
>NZ_WMBF01000824.1:0-1381 GCF_019400875.1 Streptomyces anatolicus
GCCCCCGCCGCCCCCTCCGCCGCAGGTGCCTTCTTCGGGCGGACGTTCCGCGGTGACTGGGCCGGATCCGCGCAGGCCGCGCTCTGGCCCCTCGCGCTGCTCCTCATCGGCGCCATCGGCATCGCGATCCCCTCGTACGGCCAGGACGACGAGGTGGTCGTCGACTTCACCGACCGGCTGCGGATCAGCCTCGCGCTGCTCCTCCAATCCGTGGGCGGCAGCTTCGACCTGACGGGCAGTGAGCAGCGGCCGGGCTTCGGCGACTCGAACGGCGTGGGCTCCGGTGGCGGCCTCGGCTCGGACGGCAGCCTGGGCTCGGACGGCGGTCTCGGCTCGAACGGCCTCGACTCCGGTGGATTCGGTTCGAACGGCCTCGGTTCGGACGGCCTCGGTTCGGACGCCTCAGGATCCGCCCTCGAAGGCACCGCCTCCCTGCACTTCGTCCCGCTCACGGTGACCGCGCTGGTGATCGTGGTGCTCTTCATCGGCGTACGCATCCTCCGCAACCGCCTCATCGCGCGGGCCCACGACGGCCACGGCGGCGGCACCACGGCCGGGCTCGAAGCGGCCGCGCGCGTCGCCCTGTTGGTGACCGCGGGCGTGCTGGTGCTCGCCCTCTTCGCGCAGCCCGAGCTCGAGGGCATCGAGCTGTCGTCGTCCCCGGTGCTCGCCGCGCTCGGCGCGCTGGTGCTGACACTCGTCGTCTCCTGTGGCGTGCTGCACCCCTGGGGCGCCGCGCGGCCCGGCGCGCAGGCGGCGATCCGGGCCGTGGGCACCGCGCTGCGCGCCCTCGCCGTCGTCCTCGTGCTCTGCTCGGTCGTCGCCTTCATCAGCCTCGCGCAAGTGGACGACCTGAAGGAGATCACCGACCTCGACGACGCCGACATCTCGCCGCTCCTGATCGCGCTGCTCATCCTGCCGAACCTCGCGATCGCCGCGCTCGGCATCGGCTGGGGCGCGGGCGCGGAGGCCTCCGTGAGCGGCAGCAGCTCCTTGTTCGTCGGCGGGTCCGAGAGCAGGTCCTTCGGCCTCTCCGAACTGGGTGACGTCACCAACGACTGGGCGATCGTCGGCGCGTTGGCCCTCGGCCTGGTCTGCGCGCTGACGCTCGGCCTCCTCGCCGCACGCCGCTGCGCGAACCGCGGCGAACAGCTCCTCGCCGCCGCCGTCTTCCTCGGCCTCGTCCTGCTGCTCGCCGGGTCCGGCGGTATCGGCGTCGAGGTGTCCGGCGAGGCGGGGCCCGGGAGTTCGGGCTTCGGCGGGGCCAGCGGCAACGGCAGCGTGGAGCTGGGGCTGAGCGTCCCCGAGGTGCTGCTCTTCGGGCTGCTGTGGGTCTTCGCGGCCGCGCTGCTCGGCCCGTACCTGCTGCGGATGGCGGGCC
>NZ_WMBF01000107.1:0-17270 GCF_019400875.1 Streptomyces anatolicus
GCGAAAAGGGTGGGTCTTGCGGGACGCGGGACAACACCCCGTCCCCACGACCCCGTAGAACCGCCGAGGCCATGGCAGGATCGACCCCGCCATGACTGCTCCCACAAAGCCCATGCCGCACAGCCCGGCCGCCCCGGGGGACTCCCCCGAGCCCACCGGGGACGCCCTCCACAGCCCCGTCATCGCCTGGTTCGACGCGCACGCCCGTGATCTGCCGTGGCGGCGCCCGGACGCCGGGCCGTGGGGCGTGATGGTCAGCGAGTTCATGCTCCAGCAGACGCCCGTCAGCCGGGTCCTGCCCGTGTACGAACAGTGGCTGGCCCGCTGGCCCCGCCCCGCCGACCTCGCCGGGGAGGCGCCCGGCGAGGCCGTCCGCGCCTGGGGGCGGCTCGGCTATCCGCGCCGCGCCCTGCGGCTGCACGGCGCGGCCGTGGCCATAACGGAGCGGCACGGCGGCGACGTACCCACGCAGCACGCCCAGTTGCTCGCCCTGCCCGGCATCGGGGAGTACACCGCGGCGGCCGTGGCGTCGTTCGCGTACGGACAGCGGCACGCGGTCCTCGACACGAACGTGCGCCGCGTCTTCGCGCGGGCCGTGACCGGCGTGCAGTACCCGCCGAACGCGACGACCGCCGCCGAGCGCAAGCTCGCCCGCGCCCTGCTCCCCGAGGACGCGCGCACCGCGTCCCGCTGGGCCGCCGCCTCGATGGAGCTGGGCGCCCTGGTGTGCACGGCGAAGAACGAGAACTGCGCGCGGTGCCCGATCGCCGACCGCTGCGCCTGGCGCACGGCGGGCAAGCCGGCGCACGACGGCCCGGCCCGCCGCACCCAGACGTACGCGGGCACGGACCGCCAGGTGCGGGGCAAGCTGCTCGCCGTACTCCGCGAGGCCGTGACGCCCGTGCCGCAGGCCGCCCTCGACCGGGTGTGGGACGAGCCGGTGCAGCGGGCCCGCGCGCTGGACGGGCTGGTCGCGGACGGTCTCGTCGAACCCCTGTCCGACGGCCTTTACCGGCTGCCGCTGACCTGACGGCCACCCGGCACCCACCCGGCGCCCACCGGGGCGCCCACCCGGCCGCAGGCGGCGCTTTACCCGCGCCCTACTTCTGTTACACAACCTACGCACAGCCGTGCGCCCCCCGCTGGCTGCTCCGCACAACCCCGTGACACGGCCTCCGTAGCTTCTTACCTGTACCGCACAGGCAAGGACTCGCGGTCGGCATTGGGGACGGAACGGAGGCGGTTTGATATGGCGCACGGCGAGGTGCTCGAGTTCGAAGAGTACGTCCGCACTCGGCAGGACGCCCTGCTGCGCAGTGCCCGGCGCCTGGTTCCGGACCCCGTCGACGCCCAGGACCTCCTCCAGACCGCACTCGTACGCACGTACGGCCGTTGGGACGGCATAGCCGACAAGCGGCTCGCGGACGCCTATCTGCGCCGCGTCATGATCAACACCCGTACGGAGTGGTGGCGCGCCCGCAAGCTCGAGGAGGTGCCCACCGAGCAGCTGCCCGACGCGAGCGTGGAAGACTCCACCGAACAGCACGCGGACCGCGCTCTGCTGATGGACATCATGAAGGTGCTCGCGCCCAAGCAGCGCAGCGTCGTCGTGCTGCGACACTGGGAGCAGATGTCCACAGAGGAGACGGCCGCCGCACTCGGCATGTCGGCAGGAACGGTCAAGAGCACGCTGCACCGGGCGCTCGCCCGCCTCCGCCAGGAGCTGGAGAGCCGGGACCGCGAGGAGCTGGTCGCAAGCGCGCTCGAACGTGAGGAGCGGGAGCGTTGCGCGGCCTAGGCCCCCGGGCCAAGAGAAGTGTGAAGGCGGCGAGTACGGCGGTGGCCGGGCTCGCCGCTCTCGGCCTTTCGCTCTCCGCCTGCTCGACGGGCGGCTCGGGAGCGCGCGACGAGGGCCCGGCCCGCAGCGAGCCCGTGGTCTCCGCCTCGCCCGCCCCGTCGTCCTCGGTCCGCGTGCCGAAGAAGATCGACGCGGTGCGGCTCGTCAAGGAGGACCCGAAGGTCAGCTCCGCCGTCAAACGGGATCTGAAGCCGTGCGCGGGCAAGACGTACCCGGTCGACGTGTCGTACGGGAATCTGACCGGAGGAACCGCCGCCGATGTCGTGGTGAACGTGCTGACCTGCGCGGACGCCGTCGGCATCGGCAGTTACGTGTATCGCGCCCAGGGCGGCAGGTACGAGAATGTCTTTACGGCCGAGGAGCCTGCCTCCGTCTACACCGAGATCGACCGGGGCGACCTGGTCGTGACGAAGCAGCTGTACGAGGAGGGCGACTCGGTGGCCTACCCCTCCGGCGAGGAAGTGATCACGTATCGCTGGTCCTCGCACCGCTTCACCGAGACGGAACGCACGCGCAACGACTTCAGCAACGCGGTGGGCGGCGAGGAGCCCGCGCCGGAGGCGGGTTGACGGCCGTACGTACCGAGTAACGGCCGTACGTACCGAGTAGACGTACTGAGTACACGTAGGCAAGCCCCGTACCCCCCGAAGAGCACCGAGAAGGACTGAGAACATCCGATGGCAGAGCAGACCCATGTCCTGTTCGTCGAGGACGACGACGTCATCCGCGAGGCCACCCAGCTCGCCCTGGAGCGTGACGGTTTCGCGGTGACGGCCATGCCCGACGGCCTGGCGGGCCTGGAGGCGTTCCGCGCGAACCAGCCGGACATCGCGCTGCTCGACGTGATGGTGCCGGGTCTGGACGGCGTCTCGCTGTGCCGCCGTATCCGGGACGAGTCGACCGTCCCGGTGATCATGCTGTCGGCGCGCGCCGACTCCATCGACGTGGTGCTCGGCCTCGAGGCGGGCGCCGACGACTACGTGACCAAGCCGTTCGACGGGGCCGTCCTGGTCGCCCGCATCCGCGCGGTCCTGCGCCGCTTCGGGCACGCGAGCGGTTCCGGGCAGGCCACGACCGCCGCGGACGAGCGCTCGACCACGGACGGCGGCGTGCTGCACTTCGGCGATCTGGAGATCGACACGGAGGGCATGGAGGTCCGCAGGGACGGCGCCCCGGTCGCGCTCACGCCGACCGAGATGCGCCTGCTCCTCGAGTTCTCGTCCGCGCCCGGCACGGTCCTCTCCCGCGACAAGCTCCTTGAGCGCGTGTGGGACTACGGCTGGGGCGGCGACACCCGCGTCGTCGACGTCCATGTGCAGCGGCTGCGCACGAAGGTCGGCCAGGACCGCATCGAGACGGTCCGCGGCTTCGGATACAAGCTCAAGGCGTGAGCGGACGCGTGACGAACGGTGTACGGCGCCGCCTCGGGAGCCGCGCCCACAAGGTGCTCCGATCCAGCTCGCCCGCGGGCCTGCGCTCACGTCTGCGCACGGGCCTGCGCACCGGCGTCCGCTGGAAGATCAGCGCGGCGATCGCGCTGGTCGGCGCGCTGGTCGCGGTGGTCCTGAGCCTGGTCGTGCACAACGCCGCGCGCGTCTCGATGCTCGACAACGCGCGCGACGTGCAGGACGAGCGCATCCAGTTCGCGCTGCGGCTCTACTCCGCCTCCCAGCGGCAGACCCTGCAGTTCGGTACCAAGGTCGACGACCCGGCCCTCCCCGAGGAGCTGCGGCACACGGTCCTCAAGGGCCGCCGCGCCACCTTCGTCGAGGACAAGCCCGACGGGGTGCCGGACATCTGGGCGGCCGTACCGCTCGCCGACGGGCACGTCCTTTCGCTGCACTCCCGCTTCACCGACCGCAGCGCCACCGTCATGAAGGACCTCGACCAGGCGCTGGTCATCGGGTCGATCTCGGTCGTCTTCGGCGGCTGCGCGCTCGGCGTGCTGATCGGCGGGCAGCTGTCGCGGCGGCTGCGCAAGGCGGCGACGGCGGCGAGCGAGGTCGCCCAGGGGCAGACGGACGTCAGTGTCCGTGACGCCATCGGCGGGGTCGTGAAGGACGAGACCGACGATCTGGCGAGCGCCGTCGACGCCATGGCCGACGCCCTCAAGCAGCGCCTGGAAGCCGAGCGGCGGGTCACCGCGGACATCGCGCACGAGCTGCGCACGCCGGTGACCGGGCTGCTCACGGCGGCCGAGCTGCTGCCGCCCGGCCGGCCCAGCGAGCTGGTCAAGGACCGCGCGCAGGCCATGCGCACGCTCGTCGAGGACGTCCTCGAAGTGGCCCGGCTCGACTCCGCGGCCGAGCGTGCCGAGTTGCAGGACATCACGCTCGGCGAGTTCGTGAGCCGGCGGATGGCGGCCCTGACCGCGGACGTGACGGTGACGGTGGTGCACGAGTCGCAGGTCACCACCGACCCGCGCCGCCTGGAACGCATCCTCGGCAACCTCGTCGCCAACGCGGCCAAGCACGGCAAGCCGCCGATCGAGGTCAGCGTCGAGGGCCGCGTGGTGCGAGTGCGCGACCACGGGCCGGGCTTCCCCGAGGCGCTTCTCGACGAGGGGCCGAGCCGCTTCCGCACCGGCAGCACGGACCGTGCGGGGCACGGCCACGGCCTCGGCCTGACCATCGCCGCGGGCCAGGCGCGGGTGCTCGGCGCGCGGCTCACCTTCCGCAACGTACGCCCGGCGGGGGCAGCGCCCGGCGAGCGCTCCGAGGGCGCGGTCGCCGTACTGTGGCTGCCGGAGCACGCGCCCACGAACACCGGGAGCTTCCCGGTCCTCCAACTGCCGGACAACCTCTGACGGCCAGCCGCCCGAGGGGTCAGCAGGACCAGTCCTTGTCGAGGTCGAGGCCGCCCTCGCGGCGCTGCGTGAACGAGAACCAGTTCCCGGAGTCGTCGCGGAAGAGCGCCTCGGTGCCGTACGGACGCTCCTGCGGCTCCTGGAGGAACTCGACGCCGCGCGCCTTCAGCTTCTCGTAGTCCCCGTGGACGTCGTCCGTGACCAGGACGCCCGCCCCGAGGACGCCCTTGGCGACCAGCTTCTTCATCGCCTCGGCCGACTCGGCGTCCAGGGACGGCGGGCCCGGCACCATCAGCGTCAGCTCCACGTCCGGCTGGTCCTTGGCGCCGACCGTGAGCCAGCGCATGCCGCCGTCGCCCATGGTCATGTCCGTACGGACCTCGAGACCGAGCTTCTGGGTGTAGAACTCCTTGGCCCGGTCCTGGTCCAGGACCCAGACGGTGGAGATGGCGAGTCCTTTGATCATGGTCTGCTCCCGACTGCCGTCATCCGGTCATACGTCGATGTTGGCACGCGGCACTGACAACGGCCCCTCGCCCGCGGGCTCGCCCCCGCCGGGACCCGGACCCGCACCCCGCAGCGGGGTCTCCTTCACGAAGAGGGAGGCCAGCAGCGCGGCGACGCCGATGGCCGCGCCCAGCAGGAACGCCGAGTGCGTGCCGGAGGAGACCGCGAACCTGTACGCGTCGCTCACCTGTTCCGGCAGCTTCGCCAGGCTCGCCGCGTCGAGCTGCGCCGACTCCTCGGTGACCTTGCCGCCCAGCTCACCGGCGCGCTCGGCCATCACGTCCTGGACGCGGTGGTTGAAGAGCGCGCCCATGATCGCGACGCCGAACGAGGAGCCGAGCGTACGGAAGAGCGTGGCCGAGGACGAGGCGACGCCCATGTCCTTCATCTCCACGCTGTTCTGCGCGACCAGCATGGTGATCTGCATCAGGAAGCCCATGCCGGCGCCGAGCACCGCCATGTAGAGGCCCGAGGTGAGGCGCGAGGTCCCGGTGTCCATCTGGGCGAGCAGGAAGAAGCCCACGATCATCAGTACGGTGCCGACGATCGGGAACGCCTTGTACTTGCCGGTGGCGGTGGTGTAGCGGCCGGCGAACATGGAGACGACCATCATCGAGAGCAGCATCGGGAGCAGCAGCAGCCCCGAGTTGGTGGCCGACGCGCCCTGTACCGACTGCTGGTAGAGCGGCAGGAAGAGCATCGCGCCGAACATCACGAAGCCGGTGATGAAGCCGATCACGGCCATCAGCGAGAAGTTGCGGCTGCGGAAGATGTGCAGCGGCATGATCGGCTCGGCGGCCTTCTTCTGTACGAAGAGGAAGCCGACGAGCGTGGCGACACCGATCGCGATGAGTTCCATGATCACGGCCGAGTCCCAGGCGTACTCCGTGCCGCCCCAGGTGGTGACGAGCACGAGCGCGCTGATGCCGACGGTGAGCAGGGCCGCGCCGAGGTAGTCGATCCGTCCCTGTGCCTTCTTCTTGGGCAGGTGCAGGACGGCGGTCACCATGGCGAGGGCCACGGCGCCGAGCGGCAGGTTGATGTAGAAGGCCCAGCGCCAGCCGAGGTGGTCGGTGATGGTGCCGCCGACCAGCGGGCCGCCGATCATCGCGACCGCCATGACGCCGGTCATCATGCCCATGTACTTGCCGCGCTCACGCGGCGGCACCAGGTCGCCGATGATCGCCATGACGCCGACCATCAGACCGCCCGCGCCGAGCCCCTGGATCGCGCGGAAGCCGATGAGCTGCCCCATGTCCTGCGCCATGCCGCTCAGCACGGAGCCCACGAGGAAGATCACTATGGCGGTGAGGAAGGCGCCCTTGCGCCCGTACATGTCGCCGACCTTGCCCCAGATCGGGGTGGAGGCCGCGGTGGCCAGGGTGTACCCGGTCACGACCCACGACAGGTGCTCCAGGCCGCCGAGGTCGCCGACGATCGTCGGCATGGCGGGGCTCACGATCATGTTGTCGAGCATCGCGAGCAGCATCGCGATCATCAGCGCCATCAGTACGACGCGCACGCTGCGCGGCCGCGGCTCGGCCTTCTCCCGTGGCCCGGCGCTCCCCCGCTCCGGTTCGGTTGTCGCCGTGGTCTTGTCCGCCATCGTCCCCACTCCCCGCACTCCCCGTACTCCCCAGGACTGCCCTGGACCCCACCGCACGCCTTACTTGCCGCCCGGCTAGTTGACTACACTGAGGGAAGGTAGATCCCCGACTAGCCGGGCGTCAAGTAAGTTAACGGAGCCGAGGAGCACCCCGATGGGCACGGGTACAGGCACAGGCAAGCAGCGGCGCCGCGGGAACACCCGTCAGCGCATCCAGGACGTGGCCCTCGAACTCTTCGCCGAACAGGGGTACGAGAAGACATCGCTGCGCGAGATCGCGGAGCGACTGGAGGTCACGAAGGCGGCGCTGTACTACCACTTCAAGACCAAGGAGGACATCCTCAACAGCATCTTCGACGACCTCACCCGGCCCATCGACGAGCTGATCGCCTGGGGCCACGAGCAGCCGCAGCCGCCCTCCCTCGCCGTCAGGAAGCAGGTCCTGCGCCGCTACAGCGAGATCCTTGTCGACGCGGCGCCGCTCTTCCGCTTCATGCAGGAGAACCAGGCCACGATGCGGGACCTGAAGACGGGCGAGAGCTTCAAGGACCGCATGTTCGAGCTCTACGAGATCCTCAAGGACCCGGACGCGCCGATGACCGACCAGGTGCGGTGCTTCAGCGCGCTGTTCACCATGCACGGCGGGATGTTCGTGCTCAAGGACGTCGAAGGCGACCCCGAGGAGAAGCGGAAGGCCATCCTCGAAGTCGCCATCGATCTGGTCACGCAGGCCCACTCGGGCGGCTGACCGCCCGCCGGGAATCCGGTCGTCAGACCTTCACGCCGACCGAGCGCAGGAAGGCGACGGGGTCGACGGCGGTGCCGTAGTTGGGGGTCGTACGGATCTCGAAGTGCAGGTGCGGGCCGCTGGAGTTGCCGGTGTTGCCGGAGAGGGCGACGCGCTGGCCGGTGGTGACGTTCTGCCCGATGCGGACGTCGACCTTCGAGAGGTGCGCGTACTGCGAGTACGTGCCGTTGCTGTGCTTGATCACGACGGCGTTGCCGTACGCGGGGCCGTCACCGGCGCCGTTGGGGCCGGCCTTGACGACGGTGCCGCCGTGCACGGCGGCGACCGGGGTGCCGACCGAGACGGCGAAGTCCTGGCCGGAGTGCTTGTGGGACCACATGTTGCCGCCGAGACCGAAGGTCGCGGAGAGCGTGTAGCGCTCGACCGGCTGGACCCAGGCGGGAGCCTTGGCGGCGGGGGCCTTCTTGACGCCGGTCTGCTGCGCCTTCTGGGCGGCCTTGGCCTGGGCGGCGGCCTGCGCCTGGACCGGGTTCGCGGAGACGCCGGGCAGCACACCGCCGCTCTTGGCGCTCTCCGCAGCGACCGAGACCCCGGCCCCGAGCAGCGTCGACGCCCCGATGCCCGCGGCGACGACGGCCGCCCGGGTACGGAGCATGGACGGACGGGGATGGTGGGACTTGGTGCGCTTCGACATGGGGACGTCCTTCACAGGCTGAGGGGGCGTGAGGAGACCCGGCGGACGGGAGCGGGTGGAGCCCCGCAAGAACCGCGCTTCGCCGGGTCGGCCATCCCTTGGTAACCCGCGCTCCGATCCCTGCCAAACCCCCCATCTACTACCCAAAGCCGTAGCCGGGCGTCGGCATTTCGCCCTCTTGACACCAACAAATCCGGACAATTACCCCGCGATCCCGTAATGGAATCTTCGGCCACCCAGAGGGTTTAACCCCACGTCGGACCACCCCGGGACGCCTACTGCCTACGGGTCAGCGCCCATCGACCCCCGACGCGACAAAGGTCCCGGAGGTTGCGGGACCAAAGTCCCGCGCGCACCTCGGCCCCGTCCCACTATTCCGCCTAGTAACGGACAAAACGCCTGTGCGGCATGTCACCGGAGCCGAAGATCCACCCCGCCGCCGATGTGACGCCCACTACGCTCACCCCCATGGATCCCGCGGTCATCGGCACCCGCCTGGCATCGAGCGCCCTCACCCCGCTGATCAAGAAACTGTTCGTGCGGGAGGGCCCGGGGGCGGGGCTCGTGCAGCGGCCCGTACGGCTCTCCTCCCTGGTCTCCTTCCGGGGCGAGAAGCGGGTCCTGACCGAGGCGGACGTGCGCCGCCTCGCCGAGCGGCTGGTGACCCGCTCCATACGCCCGCCCGGCGAGCGGCCCTTCCCCGCGGACGAAACCGGCGCGGTCGTCGACGCCCTGTCCCGGGTGCTCCTTGCCCTCGGCGACCTCGACATGGACGACGTCCAGGCGGTCCGCCTCGGCCACCGCAAACTGGCCCGCACCCTCCTCCAGGCCGCGTCGGCCACCGGCCGCCCGGCCACCGCGGGCCTCTCCGCCGACGCCTCCTTCTACCTCGACTCCGTCACCGAGTGGGCCTGCCTGCACATCCTGCAGTTCTTCACGCAGCGCTCCACCTTCCCGGCGGCGACACTGGTCACGCAGAGCCGGGGCCAGGCCGAACTCATCGCCAAGGTCGACGAGCTGATCGCCCGCAGCCCGCTCCCAGGGGCGCGGGACGCGGCCTTCGAAGAGCCCTACCTCGCGTACGTCACCAAGAAGCACGGCAAGCTGACCATCTTCGGCATCGACCTGACGGACACCCCGGGCAAATGGCCGCTGGACGCGGCCTACATGTCCCTGGAGGCGACGGCGCCCGGGCGCGTCACGACGACCCGGTTCCTGACCGGCGCGGAGTACCACGCGGAAGAGGTGGAGGTCGCCGAGCACACCTCCCCGCTCCCCGCCGACCAGGCCCTCGCCGCCCACGACCGCGTCCTGCTGCGCGGTGAGGCGGGCTCCGGCAAGACGACCCTCGTGCAGTGGCTCGCGGTGAGCGCCGCCCGCCAGGGGCCGACCGAGGGCCCCATGTCGTACCTCTACGACCGCATCCCCTACGTCCTCCCCCTACGCACCCTGACCCGCCACGGAGAGCGCCTGCCCGCCCCCGCGGACTTCCTCGCCGCGGTCGGCTGCCCGCTCGCCGGCACCCAGCCCGCGGGCTGGGAGGCACGCGTCCTCGCGGCGGGCCGCGCCCTGGTCCTGATCGACGGCATCGACGAGATCCCGGAGGCCGAACGCGCCGCCACGCGCGCGTGGCTCACCGATCTCATCGACGCCTACCCCGGCAACCGCTGGCTCGTGACCTCACGCCCCTCGGCGGTGCGCACGGACTGGCTCGCCGACGAGGGCTTCACGGAACTGACACTCTCCGCCATGAACGAGACCGAGGTGGCCGCGTTCATCAAGCGCTGGCACGCGGCGGCGGCCACGGGCGCGCCCGACGAGGACGCGGCCCTCATCGCGTACGAGAGTCAGCTCCTCGCGGCGGTGAAGTCGAAGCCGGACCTGGGCCGCCTGGCCACCAACCCTCTGCTGTGCGGCCTGATCTGCGCCCTGCACCGGGATCGCCGAGGCTTCCTCCCCCTGGGCCGCAAGGACCTCTACACGGCCGCCCTCTCCATGCTCCTGGTCCGCAGGGACCGCGAACGGCACATGACCGTCCCCGAGTTGCGGGAGGAACCGCAGCTCCAGCTGCTCCAGCGCCTCGCGTACTGGCTGATCCGCAACGGCCGCACCGTCCTGGACCGCTCACGGGCCGAGGCGATCATCGCGGACGCGCTGCCGTCCGTACCGGAGCTGGCCGCGCTCGGTGACGCCCGGGCCGTCTACGCCCACTTCCTCCACCGCAGCGGCCTCCTGCGTGAACCGGGCCCCGACACCGTCGACTTCGTCCACCGCACCTTCCAGGACTTCCTGGGCGCGCGTGCGGCGGTCGACGAGGGCGACTTCGGCTTCCTCGCCCGGCACGCGGCGGACGACCAGTGGGAGGACGTCATCCGCATGGCGGTGGCCCAGGCGAGGCCCCGCGAACGGGCGGAACTCCTGCGCGACTTGATGGCGTACGGAGACGAGCACCCCGACGAACGCTCCCGCAAGCGCGTCCACCTCCTCGCCGCGGCCTGCCTCGAACACGCGGCGGAGCTGGCCCCGGCGGTGAGGGAAGAGGTGGAGCGGCGGACTGCCGGGCTCATCCCGCCGCGTGACGAAGAGGACGCCCGCGAACTCGCGAAGGCCGGGCCCATGGTGCTCGACCTGTTGCCGGGCCCGGACGGCCTGCATGGCCGGAAGGCCCAACTGGTGACGGTCACCGCCACCCACGTACGGTCCGACGCGGCGCTTCCATTCCTGGCCCGCTTCGTCCGGCACCCCAGCGTCCTGGTCCGCAGCCAGCTGATGTGGGGGTGGCACCGCTACGACTGCCGCGCGTACGCGGAACAGATCATCGCCCACCTCGACGACACCCGCATCAACTTCACCCTCCGCAGCGACGAACAGATCGTGGAGCTGGAACGGCTTGGGCTGTACCCGAAGCGGCTGGACATCAGGGTCGGCGTCTCCCCCGGGGCCGCCTCCCGCTTCCTGGCCGCCTGCGAGCCCACCTTCCTGATGCTGTCCTACTCCCCGGCCCACCTCTCGGCCGAGGCGCTGGCCGCGCTGCACAACCTGGACGAGCTGAACCTCTACAGCCCCTCCGAGGCCGACGAGCCCTGGAGCCTGACGCTGATCCCCGCCGAGGCCCCACTGAAGTTCCTCGGCCTCACGGGATCCCGCCGTTCCGTGCTGGACCTGGAGCTGCTGCCCAGATGGCCGCTGCTGGAGCGCGTGACCTTCCAGGGCGGCGGCCCGGACTCGGCCGCCGACTGGGAGGCGCTCGCCCGCCTGCCCCGGCTCATCTGGCTGCGCTGCGGCTCCCGAAGCCTGTCGCACGCGCCCGAGGGACTGAGCCTGCCGGGCCTCACAGACCTCCAGCTTTCCTCTGACGGCGACTGGGACGCTGCGATGGCCCGCCTCGGCGCCCTCGTGCCGGGGCTCCAGCACCTCTTCGTGGAAGACCCCGCCGACACAGGAGCGGCCGAGGCCGGACAGCCACCGGACCTCTCCGCCGTGCCCGCCCACCTCCGTATCCGGACCTACGGCCTGTCCACGCCCTGAGCGCCCCCCGCCTACGAAAAAGGGGGCTGCCCCGAACCCGTAAGAACCGGTTCGAGGCAGCCCCTCCAAGCGCACCCTGAAAGGGCTACGCCTCCTTGCTCAGGTTCGGGCCCGCGCCGCCGCCGGCGGCCGACTCGATCGGCGGCACGTCGGGCAGTGCCGCCTTCTCCTCGCCACGGAAGGTGAACGTGGCGGTCTCGCCCTCGCCCTCCGTGTCGACGACCACGATGTGGCCCGGACGCAGCTCGCCGAAGAGGATCTTCTCGGAGAGGGTGTCCTCGACCTCGCGCTGGATCGTGCGCCGCAGCGGACGCGCGCCGAGCACCGGGTCGTAACCCTTCTTCGCGAGCAGTTCCTTCGCGGACTGGGAGAGCTCGATGCCCATGTCCCGGTCCTTCAGGCGCTCATCCACCTTGGTGATCATCAGGTCGACGATCTGGAGGATGTCCTCCCGGCTGAGCTGCGGGAAGACGACGACGTCGTCCACGCGGTTCAGGAACTCCGGGCGGAAGTGCTGCTTCAGCTCGTCGCTGACCTTGTTCTTCATCCGCTCGTAGTTGGACTTCGTGTCGCCCTGGGCCGCGAAGCCGAGGTTGAAGCCCTTCGAGATGTCACGGGTTCCAAGGTTGGTCGTCATGATGATGACCGTGTTCTTGAAGTCCACGACACGACCCTGGGAGTCGGTCAGGCGACCGTCCTCCAGAATCTGCAGGAGCGAGTTGAAGATGTCCGGGTGGGCCTTCTCGACCTCGTCGAAAAGAACGACGGAGAACGGCTTGCGGCGGACCTTCTCGGTCAGCTGGCCGCCCTCTTCGTAACCCACGTAACCGGGAGGCGAGCCGAAGAGACGCGAGACCGTGTGCTTCTCGCTGAACTCCGACATGTCGAGGGAGATCAACGCGTCCTCGTCGCCGAAGAGGAATTCGGCGAGCGCCTTGGACAGCTCGGTCTTACCGACACCGGACGGACCGGCGAAGATGAACGAGCCGCCGGGACGCTTCGGGTCCTTCAGACCCGCACGCGTACGCCGGATCGCCTTCGAGAGCGCCTTGACGGCGTCCTTCTGGCCGATGACGCGCTTGTGCAGCTCGTCCTCCATGCGCAGCAGACGGGAGGACTCCTCCTCCGTCAGCTTGAAGACCGGAATGCCGGTGGCCGTGGCCAGGACCTCGGCGATCAGCTCGCCGTCGACCTCGGCGACGACGTCCATGTCGCCGGCCTTCCACTCCTTCTCGCGCTTGGCCTTCGCGGCAAGCAGCTGCTTCTCCTTGTCACGGAGAGAGGCGGCCTTCTCGAAGTCCTGCGAGTCGATCGCGGACTCCTTGTCGCGACGGACACCCGCGATCTTCTCGTCGAACTCGCGGAGGTCCGGCGGCGCGGTCATCCGGCGGATGCGCATCCGGGAACCGGCCTCGTCGATCAGGTCGATCGCCTTGTCCGGCAGGAAGCGGTCCGAGATGTACCGGTCGGCCAGGGTGGCGGCCTGGACAAGCGCCTCGTCGGTGATCGAGACGCGGTGGTGCGCCTCGTACCGGTCGCGCAGACCCTTGAGGATCTCGATGGTGTGCGGCAGCGACGGCTCGGCGACCTGGATGGGCTGGAAGCGGCGCTCGAGCGCGGCGTCCTTCTCCAGGTGCTTGCGGTACTCGTCGAGCGTGGTGGCACCGATGGTCTGCAGCTCACCGCGGGCCAGCATCGGCTTCAGGATCGAAGCGGCGTCGATGGCGCCCTCGGCGGCACCCGCACCGACCAGCGTGTGCAGCTCGTCGATGAACAGGATGATGTCGCCGCGGGTGCGGATCTCCTTGAGGACCTTCTTCAGGCGCTCCTCGAAGTCACCGCGGTAGCGGGAACCCGCGACCAGCGCGCCGAGGTCCAGGGTGTAGAGGTGCTTGTCCTTGAGGGTCTCGGGCACCTCGCCCTTGACGATGGCCTGGGCGAGGCCCTCGACGACGGCGGTCTTGCCGACGCCGGGCTCACCGATCAGCACCGGGTTGTTCTTCGTACGGCGGGACAGCACCTGCATGACCCGCTCGATCTCCTTCTCGCGCCCGATGACCGGGTCGAGCTTGGACTCACGGGCGGCCTGCGTCAGATTCCGGCCGAACTGGTCGAGCACCAGGGACGTGGAGGGCGTGCCCTCGGCAGGACCGCCGGCGGTGGCGGTCTCCTTGCCCTGGTAACCGGAGAGCAGCTGGATGACCTGCTGCCGCACCCGGTTGAGATCGGCGCCCAGCTTGACCAGGACCTGGGCGGCGACGCCCTCGCCCTCACGGATCAGGCCGAGCAGGATGTGCTCCGTGCCGATGTAGTTGTGGCCCAGCTGAAGGGCCTCGCGGAGCGACAGCTCCAGGACCTTCTTGGCACGGGGGGTGAAGGGGATGTGCCCGGACGGGGCCTGCTGGCCCTGGCCGATGATCTCCTCCACCTGCTGGCGGACCGCCTCGAGCGAAATCCCGAGGCTCTCCAGGGCCTTAGCGGCGACACCCTCGCCCTCGTGGATCAAGCCCAGGAGGATGTGCTCGGTGCCGATGTAGTTGTGGTTGAGCATCCGGGCTTCTTCCTGAGCCAGGACGACAACCCGCCGCGCGCGGTCGGTGAACCTCTCGAACATCGTTAATCGCTCCTCAGAGCGGTCAGGCAGTAAGGGGTCGGTCCCCTCCCTGTCCTTCCGCAGCTTAGTCCCGCAAGCGGGGACCGCTCATTCCAACTGCCGACACCCGGCCCCCTTCACGGGGGAAGTCCTGACCTCGAACGCCGACAACAGCTCCAACCCGATGGTGCGAGACGATGTTCCCGCAGGCCAGGCAGATACCCTCACCATCAGTACGCCGATGGCGAACGTGAGACGCCGAAGACCGCGTGTCGCCCCTCCCCACTAGGGATGTCTTACCCGCAAGCACTCACACTCCATGCGGCGCGCCCCGGTTCCCTCCGCTACGGGCGAACACCCTTGCGCCGCCGAACACGCCCTCGCGCCTTCTTTCCGGCCACCGTACGCATCTGTTCCGCGACCGCGCGTAACCCCGACGGCCTTCCGGCTGTTGCTGGGACATGGCCCCCACAGTTCCTCAGCCCCGCACGCCGGTCGAGCAGAGCGACCCGGTGCGCCAGTGGTACGAGAACGGACTCGGCTGGGCGACCGCGCCCGAGCCCGGCCCGGTGCGCCTACTGACGGGGCTCCGCTTCGACGTCCTGGAACTTCCCGCGGAGGCGGGCTTCGCCGCGCTGCGCCACCTCGGGCCGAAAGCGCCGGTGGCGCTGCACGGGGAAACGATGCGGCTGCTGGTGAGCGCGGGGAGCGCGGACGAGCTGCCGGGGCTGCTCGACTGGCTGGAGTGGGGGGACATCCCCCTCGGCCTCACCGCCGTCGGTGCGGGCGGGCGGATCGACGCGCCCACGCCTCCGGGGTGGTCCGGCTCACGGGGGGCCGCCGTATGGCTGCGACCCCCGGAGCCCGGGTGCGAGGTGGAGCCGACGCTGCCGGCGCTCGTGTCCCTGCCCGCGGTGGGGGGAGGCGGGACCGCGCACCACAGCGACCCCGCCGTGGGCTCCGATCTCGTACGGCTCGTGGACACGGCTGCGACGCAGTGCCACCGGGTCAGGCTGCGCCGTCGCAGCCGTCAGCCGTTGGCCTTCTCGTAGGCCTCACGGATCGAGGCGGGAACACGGCCGCGGTCGTTGACCTCAAAACCGTTCTCCTTCGCCCAGGCGCGGATCGCGGCGGTGTCCTGACCACCGCTCGCCGCCGCCGAGCGCGCCTTGCCGCGGCCGCCCGAGCCACGGCCGCCGGTACGCCGGCCGGCCTTGACGAAGTCCTCCAGGGCGCCACGGAGCTTGTCCGCGTTGGCCGTGGTGAGGTCGATCTCGTAGGACTTGCCGTCCAACGCAAACGTCACGGTCTCGTCCGCCTCGCCACCGTCGAGGTCATCGACAAGAAGGACCTGAACCTTCTGTGCCACTGGATTTCCTTTCATCGATAACTTGGAGGCCGGTCCAGGCGGCGTACGCCACCGATTCACCGGCCCCTGTTATATGCAGTACTGCAGTACGTCGGAAAGCAAACCGCTTTTGCCGGAAAAACACAAACCCCTGGGAGAGACCCGGGACCCCGAGAAGCCTGGAAACATGCGCGTTTCGGACATAGGCCACCGGGGCACGAGGCGGCCCGGAATACCACAGTGGCGATCACAGATGCAGAAGCATCCGGCTGTTGCCCAAGGTGTTCGGTTTCACTCGTTCGAGGCCGAGGAACTCCGCGACGCCCTCGTCATAGGAACGCAGCAGCTCGCTGTAGACATCTCCGTCGACCGGAGTCTCGCCGATCTCCACGAAGCCGTGCTTGGCGAAGAAGTCGACTTCGAAGGTCAGACAGAAAACCTTGCGCACACCGAGCCACCGGGCGGTCTGGAGCAACTTCCCAAGCAGCTGATGCCCCACTCCGACGCCCTTGACCTCGGGATTCACCGCCAGGGTGCGTACTTCCGCGAGGTCTTCCCACATCACGTGCAGGGCCCCGCAGCCGACCAACTCGGCGTTGTCGTCCCGTTCCGCCACCCAGAACTCCTGGATGTCCTCGTAAAGAGTCACCGTCGCTTTGTCGAGGAGGATGCGCTCGCGGACGTAGGAGTCGAGGAGCCTGCGCACGGCCGGCACATCGGAGGTTCGCGCCCTGCGGACGGAGACCGCTTTTGCGCTGAGTTCGCTGAGTTCGGGGACCTCTGCTGCCATGAGCGGACGCTATCGCTCTGCGCCGCGCTCCGCCGAGCCGGGGTTCTCCGGGCCTTGGACGATACGCATGGCGTCGCTCAGCGCTTCCCGCTGTTCCTCCGACATCATGCCGAAGAAGGCGACGAGTGCGGCCGCGGGGTTGTCGCTCTGCGACCAGGCTTCGTTCATCAGTGCGGCCGCGTAGGCGGCACGAGTGGAGACCGCCTCATATCGATAGGCCCGGCCTTCCGCTTCGCGACGCACCCAGCCCTTCTGATGGAGATTGTCCAAAACGGTCATCACGGTCGTGTAGGCGATGGACCGTTCCTGCTGAAGGTCTTCCAGGACTTCTCGAACGGTCACGGGGCGGTTCCACTTCCACACCCGTGTCATGACGGAGTCTTCGAGTTCTCCCAATGGACGAGGCACAGTTGAACAATAGTGGGAGACGTCACTATTGGCGTGATGCGTGAGGGACGTGGCGTACGCCTAATTACGCGACATTACGCGACATCGCACAACAACAAGGGCGCACGGCTCGGCGAGGTCGCGAGTCGTACGCCCTGGTGGGTGTGGGTGCGGGGTCAGGCGCCGCCGGTCTTCGGTGCCTGGCGGACGGCTTCGGCGCGGCTGATCGCGGCGTCGGCCGCCGCGTCCTCCTTGGCCTTGTTGGCGCCGCCCTGGGTCTTCACGATCGTCACGATGAGACCGCCGAAGAACACGGCCATCACTACAGGGGGCAGGAGCGCGGAAACGTAGTCCATGCCCCCAGAGTAGCTAGCCCGCGGCGAGCTGGTGCGGGGGGTCCGCGGG